>CAIJOT010000228.1 GCA_903822335.1 uncultured delta proteobacterium | reverse complement strand
CTTTTTCCTGTCCTTTACCTTCTCGATGAGGAGTTCTCTGAACCGGCCTATCAGGTACGCATATTGTATGTAATCCCCTGTAATGTTTCTCTGAATCTCTTTCCGGAGCTTTTTTGACAGTAAGGGCAGGGTGCCTGAGGTAGAAATAGCGATAACGATCGGCCCTTTTTTTACAATCGACGGGACAACAAAATCGCAGAGGTCGGGATTATCTATCACATTTACCGGGATGTGCCTTTTTTCAGCTTCCTTCCTTATTCTCCTGTTTATCTCTTCTTTATTTGTTGCTGCGAATACCAGCACAGCCCCCTTCAGGTCTCCCTCCTCATATTCCCTCTTTATAATCTCTATCTTTCCTTTTTCAGCAAGTCTGATAAGGGTCTGGGTGACCTTTGGGCTGATCAGTCTGACCAACGCATCGAATCTGAGCAGGATTTTTACTTTTCTTTCAGCTACCCTGCCCCCACCTATCACGAGACAGGGCTTGTGTGTAATATCAAGGAACAGCGGATAGTATGAGTTCTTAGTAGAGGATCTGGAATGTTTTAAATTCACCTGTATAGTCTTCCCATGTTACGTCTACATTTTCCACATATGCCCCCTGTGGCCCCTTTTTGCACCATTTGACCATTTTGTCCACATTATCTTCATTCCCTTCACATACACATTCTACCCTTCCATCCCTTACGTTTTTTACCCATCCCTTCAGGTGAAGTGCATGTGCTTCTCTCATCGTATTATATCTGAAAAATACACCCTGAACTATTCCGCTGACCAGTACGTGGGCTCTTTTCATGTCAACAAATCATCATTTTTATTGAATAGATGTCGTTTTGTATTATAATTAACATACGAACCTTATAAAATCAAAACCTTTATATTGTATGGAGGGGATACAGGATGTACAGGGTAGGAATTGATATTGGCTCTATCAGCGTCAACCTCATTGTCATGGATGAAGCAGGAAAGATTCTCACAAGCAAGTATATCCGTCATATGGGAAGGCCCTTCGAGGTGGGAAGGGAGGCCATAGAGGCATCATTAAAGGCCTATGATGTTGATTTCATCGCAACAACAGGTACAGCGGCAAAAACCTTTGCCTCTCTCGTGGGGACCGCCTTTGTGAATGAGATTATAGCTCTGGCAAAAGGTTTTGCTTATTTATACCCCCATGTGGGAAGTGTGATAGATATAGGTGGGGAAGACTCGAAGCTTATCATATTTGAACCGGGCAGGCAAAATGGCAGGTTAAGGGTTCAGGATTTCTCGATGAATACGTTATGCGCTGCCGGGACAGGTTCATTTTTAGACCAGCAGGCATCCAGACTACGTTTCACAATAGAAGAATTTGGTGAAATTGCCCTGAAATCACAGAATCCGCCGAGGATTGCGGGAAGGTGCACGGTATTTGCAAAGTCTGATATGATCCACCTTCAACAGACAGCAACTCCGGATTATGAGATTGTTGCAGGGTTGTGCTATGCCCTCGCAAGAAACTTCAGGAGCAATATTGCGAAAGGAAAGGATGTGAGGAACCCTGTTGCTTTTATAGGCGGGGTAGCAGCGAATGCGGGGATGAGAAAGGCGATAAAGGATATTTTTTCTCTGTGTGATGGTGATTTCTTTGTTCCTGAGTATTTTACTTCCATGGGCGCTATAGGGGCTATCTATACTGTCCTTGATGAACCATCGCTGAAACAACCCTTTCTCGGTCTGGAAAAGCTCGATGAGTATCTTATGAAAGAGAAAATTGAGGAGGGACACGAACCATTGGTGATTTCCGAAGAGAACCTCCATGTGTCTTACGATTTGAAAAAGATCAATAAAAAGACGAGGGTCTATCTCGGGGTTGATGTGGGTTCGATAAGCACGAACCTTGTAGTGATTGATGAAGAAAAGGGCGTGCTTGCGAAAAGGTATCTCATGACAGAAGGGAGACCCCTTGAGGCAGTGAAAAGGGGGCTTGCTGAAATAGGCGAAGAGATAGGGGAACAAATTGAGATAATAGGGGCAGCAACAACAGGCTCAGGGAGATACCTCACAGGTGATTTTATAGGCGCTGACATCGTGAGGAATGAAATAACGGCACAGGCAGAGGCAGCCATTACCATAGATCCGGAGGTAGATACTGTATTTGAAATAGGCGGGCAGGATTCGAAATACATCAGCATTGAAAACGGGGTTATTGTGGATTTTGAGATGAATAAGGCATGTGCAGCAGGGACAGGTTCCTTTCTCGAGGAGCAGGCCGAAAAGCTTGGGATATCTATAAAAGAAGAATTTGGAAATCTTGCCCTCGCTTCAAAGAAACCGGTAAAAATGGGGGAAAGGTGCACGGTATTTATTGAGTCGGATTTAGTCAATTACCAGCAGAGGGGAGCGAAAAACGCTGATATTGTAGGTGGTCTTTCCTACTCAATTGTGGCCAACTATTTGAACAAGGTTGTGGGAGATAGAAGAATAGGGGAGAGGATATTTTTCCAGGGGGGTACTGCCTTTAATAAGGGGGTCGTCGCAGCGTTTGAAAAGGTACTCAAAAAACCCATTAAAGTTCCGTCGCACCATGATGTTACGGGGGCTATAGGGGCTGCAATACTTGCCATGAAGGAAAAGAACTGGGAAAAGAGCAGATTCAAGGGGTTTGACTTGAGTAAAAGGCCCTATGAGATAGAGACATTTGAATGTAAGGGATGTGAGAACCTCTGCGAAATAAGAAAGGTCAAGGTGGAGAAGGAAACCCCTCTCTATTACGGAAGCCGGTGTGAGAAGTATGATGTGGTGAGGAGGGTGAAGAAGGCTGACACACAGGACCTTTTCAAAATACGGGATGAGATACTCCATAATGTATACGACAGGAAGGTAGACGGTGAGCCCATCGGGATTCCAATGATCCTCAATATGCATGATCTCCTCCCTTTCTGGAAGAGTTTTCTCTCTGAACTTGGATTTTCAGTTGTGCTTTCTGATGGGACAAACAAAAAAACCATCAGAGAAGGCGTAGAAAATATTATTGTTGAAACGTGTTTTCCTATAAAACTCAGCCACGGGCATGTGCTCAATATCGTGAATAAAGGTGTTAAGAGAATCTTTATTCCGAGCGTAATCAATCTAAAGAGACCTTCTGAGCATGTGTCGAATACATTTTCCTGTCCCTACGCCCAATCCATACCCTATACGATAAAGGCCTCTATTGATTTTGAGGCATTGGGAGTAAAGGTGGATTCCCCAATTGTCTATTTTGGAGGGAGTAAAGGAGGGTCAGCATTACAAAACCTGATAGAGTATGGAAAGAGGTTAAAGAAGTCCCAAAAGGAAGTAAGAAAGGCATTTTATACTGCCATGGAGGTGCAGGAGGCCTTTTATAAGCAATGCCTCGAAACAGGTCAGGAATTTCTCTCACGCATGAAGGATGATGAGAAAGGCATAGTAATCATCGGGAGGCCATATAATAGTTTGGATCCAGGGGCAAATCTTAATGTGCACAGGAAATTGATTGATCTTGGGGTAAAACCTATACCGATAGACATGCTCCCATTAGCGGAGGTTGCTGAGGACGATGAAGACCTGGAAAATATGTACTGGGGTTATGGACAGAAGATACTAAGGGCAGCCAAGTATGTCAAAAATCATAAAAATCTGTATGGTATATACATTACGAGCTTTGGTTGTGGTCCTGATTCCTTTATCACCCACTTTTTCAAGAGGATTATCGGGGGAAAACCCTTTCTCCAGCTTGAGATTGATGAACACAGCGCCGATGCAGGCATTGTCACAAGGCTGGAGGCGTTTCTTGACAGTATAAAAAATGCAAAGACTGAGAAAAGGATGATACACAATACAATCCCCCGATTCGCATTAGACGGTAACAGGAGAAAGGTTTACATACCTTATATGTCTGACCACGCCATTACATTATCGAGCGCCTTCAAGGCGTGCGGTGTAGATGCTGAGGTGATGGAAGAATCGGATGAAAAAACTGTCTACTGGGGAAGGAAGTATACGACAGGCAAAGAGTGTTACCCGTGCATACTGACAACCGGTGATATGCTAAAGACTGTGAGAAAAGAAACCTTCGATCCTGAAAAGAGCGCCTTTTTTATGCCTTCAGGCGGCGGTCCTTGCCGATTCGGGCAATACCACAGGTTTCACAGGATGGTCCTGAATGAAATAGGTTTTGCAGGTGTGCCTATCTATGCACCCAATCAGGACGATAGGTTCTACAAGGAGCTTCACATAATCGGGGGCAGATTCTCTCGATTAGGATGGAGGGCGGTAGTAGCAACAGACCTTATTGTGAAGATGTTGCACGAGGTAAGACCTTATGAAGAGGATAAAGGTGAAACAGACAGGGTTTACAGGGAAGCACTGTTAGACATATCAAGAGCGATAGAACAAGGTAAAGATGGGATGACTGAAGTCCTTGAAGATGTTGTAAAGAGGTTTCTGAATGTCCGGAGGAAAAGGATACAGAAACCCATCGTGGGGGTTGTAGGGGAGATATATATTAGGTCTAACAGGTTCAGTAACAGTGATCTAATAAGGAAGATTGAAGAATTTGGTGGAGAGGTATGGCTTGCACCCGTCACGGAATGGATTACGTATATAAACTACCTGAGCAAGAAGAAAAGCATGACAAAGAACAGGTTTTCAAATATGCTGAATATCATGATTACTGAACGCATTCAGAATAAAGACGAGCATAGCATGGAAAAGATATTCAAGGAATATATAAAATACGGGGAGGAACCAAAGGCAAAAGAGATTATTGAAAAAGCAAGCCCCTATATCCACGTGAGTTTTGAGGGGGAAGCAATCTTAAGTGTGGGTAAGAGTGTGGATTTTATAGATAAAGGGATTTCCGGTATCGTGAATGCAATGCCGTTCATGTGTATGCCAGGAACAATATCCAGTGCCATTATGAAGCTGGTTCAAAACAGATATGGTGTTCCTATTATTAATGTGGCGTATGATGGCCAGGGTATCATGAATACCACGACGAGGCTCGAAGCGTTCATGTATCAGGTGAAGGAGCACTTCCAGAATAATGGGTAGCCCTGTATTAGAAGTATTTTTTATTATTGTCCTTATAGTTCTTAACGGTATCTTTTCTGCAGGAGAGATTGCCATTGTTTCCTCAAGAAAAAGCAAAATAAAAGAGATGATAAAGGAAAGGAAAGACAAGCGAGCAGAAACACTCTTTGAAATGAAAGAAAATCCAGAAAGATTTCTCTCTGCTGTCCAGATTGGTATTACCCTGTTCGGGACGCTCGCCTCTGCATTAGGAGGCATCCTTTCAGTAAAGTATATAAAGCCTGTTTTCAGCAGAATACCCTATGTAGGAGCCTTTTCTGAAACCATATCCCTTATCTTTGTTGTGGTGATACTCACGTACCTTTTTCTCGTCATAGGGGAACTTGTACCAAAATACATTGGCATGAATTACAAGGAAAAGGTAGCCCTGAGAATAGCACCATTGTTTGAGTTCACATCACAATTATTATTTTTCATCGTGAATTTTCTTACCTTCTCGACGATGTTTGTGGTGAGAAACATGGGTCTTAAAAAAGGGGAAGAACATATAGGTGAGGGTGAAATCAAGATATTGCTCGAGGAGGGGAGAAGGAAGGGTGTGTTTGACAAAACAGAGGAAGAGCTAATCCATGGCGTCTTTAAATTTGCAGACAGGTCCGTCAAAGAAATCATGCTCCCAAAACCGAACATGTATGCAATAAATATGCAAGACAGCAGAGATGCAATACTCGGGTATATCATAGAGAATGAATTTTCACGGTACCCTGTGTATAAGGATTATCCTGATAAGATCGTTGGCGTTGTCCACCATAAAGACATTACCAAACAGGTATGGAAAAACACGCCTTTTGATTTAGAAAAGCTCCTTAAAAAGCCATATTTTGTCCCTGATACCATGGAGATAAGCGTTCTTTTAAAAGAGATGCAGAAGAGGCGCCAGCATCTTGCAGTTGTCATAGACGAGTATGGAACAACGGTTGGTATTGTGACCCTTGAAGATATCATGGAAGAAATATTCGGAGAGATCATGGATGAAACAGATGTGGATGACAGGATGGAAAGGTTGAAAGACGGCTCTATTATTATAGATGCTGCATATTCCATCAGGGATTTAAATAATGCGTTAGACCTTGACATTGCTGAGTCCCCTGATTATGAAACGCTCGGCGGTTTTCTACTCACCCAGTTGCAGGGGATCGCGAGAGGGGGAGAGATTATCTTTTATGGCGCATATCAATTCACTTTGGTAGGCATAGAAGGACAGAGGATTACCAAGGTAAAACTTGAAAAAATAAAGGCAGGGGCTAAAAAGATATAAGCGTCTTAGAGTTTGACAAGGCCCTATTTGTAGTCTTTCGTTCTTTTACAAGGTCTTTTTTACCCATAAGTGCCTTTGTGTATATTTTTCCGAGTTCAACCCCGGGCTGGTCAAAAGCATTTACGTTGTACAGATAACCAAGGTATGTGATAACCATCTCATAGAGAAAGAACAGAGCACCAAGGTTGTATCCGTTAATGTTCTCGAGTTGTAATGTGAAATTAGGTCTTTTTGCTTCGGTGAGCGAGAGTCTCGTTCCAATAAACTCGGCATAAAACAGATCTTTCAGGTCTTTACCCCCAAGATAATCTATTGATTCAATATAAGAGAAGCTCCGGGGGATGAGCCTCTTTTCCTGTGCTGAGTAAAGGAACATGATACACTTGTCTTTTGGACCCTCTACATAGAGTTGTAACTGGGAATGCTGGTCCGTAACACCCATTGATTTTAAAGGGGTTGCGCCGAGATGGTTTTTACCAAGGCTTTCAGCCTCTAATTGCCGGAACCAGTCAGCAAAACCAGAAAGCCTTTCACAGTAAGGCATAATAACGTGTATATGTTTTCCTTTTCTCTCCATGAGATAGAGAATACTCGCAAGCGTGATAGCCATGTTTTCCTTATATGGTTTTTCCCGTATATGGGCTGCCATATCTTTTGCCCCATTGACTATCTCATCGATATCTATACCCATGACAAGGGAAGGAAAGAGGCCGACAGGTGTGAGCACGGAAAACCTTCCCCCGACACCTTCCGGGACATTTAAGACTGCATATCCTTCCTTATCCACGATTTCCTTCAAGATACCTTTATTCTTATCCGTGATAATTACCACCCTGTCTCTGAAATTTTTTTCTTTTCCCAGCGTTTCTTTCAATATCATGAACTGGGAAATAGTCTCCGGTGTTTCTCCTGATTTGCTTATTACCACAAGGAGGGTATTATCTTTTTCTTTCTCTGTGATCTCTATTACCCTGTTCATCTTGTGGGGATCAATATTATCGAGTATAAAGTACCGCGGTTTTCCATTCCTCATGTCTTCATGGAGATTATGAAAAGGATGAAGGAGGGCATGAAATATCGTTTCTGTACCGAGTGATGAACCTCCTATACCAAGCAGCACGAGGTTCTTTATATGTTTTTTCTTAATTGTATCAGCGAGTTGCCCCATTTCTTTAAACTGAAACATCAACGAAGGCAACTCCATAAAAGGGTAGGGCGCATCCCAGAGTGTTTTGTTATACGTTTTGAGCTTTGATGAAGTGCTTACAATATCCTTCTTGTGAAGCCCTTCTTTGCCTATGGTTTTAGACAGAACATTTGTCATATCTAACGTGAATATATTCATCTTTTCTCCTCATAAACTCCCATTCTTCTAAACTTTTCATACCTTTTCTGCTTTAACTCTTCAGCAGGTATCTCTAAGACCTCTTTTAAATGCTTCATTAATGCAGTGTCTGTATTAAGAAATGCTTGTTTCCAGTCTCTGTGGGCACCACCAAAGGGTTCTCTAATAATTTCATCTACCACATTGAGCTTGAGAAGGTCATAGGATGTTGGTTTGAGTGCCTCCGCAGCTAAAGGCCCTTTTGAACCATCCCTCCAGAGTATTGCAGCACAACCTTCCGGTGAGATGACGGAATAGATCGCATTCTCTAACATGAGGATCCTGTCACCCACCCCTATAGCAAGAGCGCCACCGCTTCCTCCTTCTCCGATGATGAGGGTAATTATTGGAACATCGAGGGAGAACATAGAGTATATAGTTGATGCTATTGCTTCTGCCTGGCCTCTTTCTTCTGCTTCAATACCAGGAAAGGCACCAGGGGTATCGATAAAGGTTATGATTGGTTTTCCCCACCGGCTTGCAAGGTCCATAATTCTCATTGCTTTTCTGTAACCTTCTGGATGAGCCATACCAAAGTTTCTATGTCCCATTTCCCTTACATCGTCTCCTTTTTGATGGCCAATAACAGCGACACTGATGTTTTCGTATCGTGCAAATCCTGCCACAATTGCCGGGTCATCCCTGTATTTTCTATCTCCATGAAATTCGGTGAAATGAGAAAATAAGCTGTCTATATAGTCAAGGGTATGGGGCCTGTTTAAATGTCGTGAAATTTGAGACCGTTGCCAGTTTGTAAGGTTACCGTATATCTCTTTCTCGAATTTAGAAATTTTCCTGGAGATATCCATGACTTCTTTTGCATAGTGGGGGTCATATATGTTGTAAAACCTCTCTATTTCATCCTTTCTGTTCTCTAAAGGTTCGAGCCTTTTTTCAAAATCCAGGTAGTATCTCATCCAGCACCTCAATATCTATAATACCATGTGCAAAGTGTTTAAACAGTATATCTGTTTTATTCTGGTCAATCCTCAGATCCTGCAGGTTTAAGGATTGTTTTTCCCCATTCAACTGAAATTCGAGGGATACCCTTGCATTACCTTTTACACTGAACAGGATGTCCCTCAATTTCTTTAAATCTTCCTTTTTGAATGTCTCACAGTGAATCTTTATTTTTACAACCTTTTTCATTTCCCGTGTCACATCCTCAAGCAACGTAATATTCTTCGCCTTTATCCGTGCATTGCCATCTTCTGTTCTCTCAACTGAACCGGTCACCACTAATGGTTTATCACTTTTTATGGTGGAGAGATGTCTGGAAAATAAATCAGGGAAGACAATCGCTTCTATTATCCCTTTTGTATCTTCTAATGTAATATATGCCATCCTGTCCCCTCTTTTCGTTGTTATCTCTCTGCACCCGTTCACAATCCCTACAATAGTTGCATCTTCTACTACCTCAATTTCCCTCAGGTTTTGACTGTCAAAAGGGGTTATGTCCTTGATAATCTTTTCATACGATTTCAGAGGGTGCTGGCTGAAGTAAAAACCAAGGGCTTCTTTCTCAGCATTCAGTAACTGGTCATAGGGGAGTTCTTCCATATCAGGTATCTCTAATGTACGTGTGTCATTCATGCTGTGCTGTGTCCCAAAGATATCCCCCTGGAGGCCATTTTTTGTATCCTTCTTCTGGATCTTATCCAGTCTTTCCTGGATGAGGTAAAGGAGTTGTGACCTTTTTAACCCCATGTTGTCAAAACAGCCTGCTTTGGCAAGACTTTCAAGCACCTTTTTATTTGCTTTTCTTGAATCAATAACACTACAGAACTGGATAAAGGAGTTGAATCCGCCAAGCTCTTCCCTCACGTGCACAATATTTTCAATAGCAGCATCCCCCACATTCTTAATACCTGACAGGCCAAACCTGATTTTATTTTCCACTATGGTAAATGGCTTGTCACTCTTGTTGATATCAGGAGGCAGTATCTCTATCCCATCCTCCCTGCATTCAGTGATGTATTGAATGATTTTATCCGTATTATTTACTTCGCTTGTCAGGATAGCGGCAAAATAGTGTATGTAGTAATGGGCTTTTAAATAAGCAGTCATATATGCGATAAGCCCGTAGGCCGTGCTGTGAGATTTATTAAAACCGTATTCGCCAAAACGCAGGATTACATCATAAATCTTCCCTGCAACATCCTTTGCAACCCCGTTGGATATGGCGCCATCAATGAACCTTTCTTTGTAACCTTCTATCTGTTCTGGAATCTTTTTACTCATAGCCTTTCTAAGGGCATCAGCATCTTTTATTGAAAAATTGGCAAGCACTGTTGCTATTTTCATGATCTGTTCCTGATAGATTATTACACCATAGGTATCCTCAAGAATACCCTTCAGGAGTGGTGTTTCGTATTTCACAAGGGAGGGGTTATTCTTTCTCTTTATAAACTCATCAACCATGCCGCTTTTCAGGGGGCCAGGCCTGTAGAGTGCAATAAGGGGCATAATATCTTCAAACTTAGATGGTTTAAGCTTCGTGAGAAGGTCTTTCATGCCTCTGCTTTCAAGCTGGAATACGCCCGATGTATTACCTGATGAGAGGAGTTCATATGTCTTTTTGTCATCTAACGGGATATTGTTTAGATCTATATCTATACCTTCTGATTTTAATAATTTAATCGCATTGTCTATGATCGTGAGGGTTTCTAAACCGAGGAAATCAATCTTTATAAGGCCTATCTTTTCTATGGTTTTCATAGGATACTGGGTTATAATTTCATCCTTTGGGCCTCTGTACAAGGGAAGATGTTCAGTGAGAGGTTTGTTAGATATCACTATCCCTGCTGCATGGGTTGAGGCATGCCTCGCAAGTCCTTCCAGAACCATTGCATTGTCGAGAAGTTCTTTGATTCTGTTGTCATTATGGTAAAGCTCCCTGAGCTGTGGTTCTTCGTGAATGGCTTTTTCTATACCCTTCTCAGTAGAGGTGATAAGTTTTGCTATTTTATCTACTTCTGCATAGGGCAACCCTAAGGCCCTTCCCACATCCCTCACGGCGGCCTTTGATTGCATAGTACCAAATGTAATAATCTGGGCTACATTATCTTTGCCGTATTTTTCTGTGACATATCTGATGACTTCATCCCTGCCTTTTTTACAGAAATCTACGTCAATATCAGGCATGCTGATTCTTTCCGGGTTTAAAAATCGTTCAAAGATCAGATCATATTTGATCGGGTCTATATCGGTAATACCAAGACAGTATGCAATGAGGCTGCCTGCTGCAGAACCCCTTCCAGGTCCAACGGGTATGCTCTTTGATTTTGCAAACCCGATAAAATCTGCAACAATAAGGAAGTAGCTTGCAAAGCCTGTTTTTTTGATTACATCCAACTCATAGTGAAGTCTTTTTTTGTATTTTTCTGACATCTCATCAGGAAAGACTTCATAGGAAGATTGAATATGCGGTATCCTCCCCTCAAAACCTTCCTTGCAGAGTTTTTCAAAGTATTCATTCAGTTCCAAATTATCCGGTGGCTTAAATTCCGGGAAATGGTAAGTCCCTGTATCAATTGTTACCTCACACATCTCTGCTATTTTGATGGTGTTTGATAAAGCTTCAGGATACCCGGAGAAGGCAGCCTCAATCTCATCCTGAGATTTAAAGTAGAACTCATCACTTTTGAAGCTAAGCCTGTCCTTATCATTCATGGTTTTGCCGGTTTGTATGCAGAGAAGGAGTTCGTGTGCCTTTGCGTCATCTTTTTTAAGGTAGTGACAATCGTTCGTGGCTACCAAAGGAATATCATAGTGTTTCGACAGGTGGATCAATTTCTCATTGATGATTTTTTGTTCCTGAATACCGTTATCCTGCAATTCAAAATAGAGTCTATCACCGAATATTGAACGATATTCTTCTATGGTGCTCTTTAACTGTTTTTCATCGCCTTTCAGAATCAGGTTCGGTATTTCGCCTTTAATACAGGCTGTAAGGCATATGAGGCCACCGTTGTATGATTGTAGTAATTCCTTATCTATCCTTGGTACATAGTAGAAACCCTCAAGGTGGGCAGCACTTATCATCTTCAGGAGATTCTTATATCCCTCATTATTGAAAGCTAAAAGAACCACGTGGTATGCATTGTCTTCGCCTTTTATCCTTTTCTGGTCAAACCTTGATTTTGGTGCAATATAAGCTTCGCAGCCAATGATTGGTTTTATTCCGTATTCAAGTGCTTTGAAATAGAAATCTGCAGCCCCGAACATATTCCCATGGTCAGTTATGCTGCACGCCTTCATTTTGTAGGTATTGGCAAGGTTGAATAAAGGCTCAAACCTTATTGCGCCATCTAAGAGGCTAAACTGTGTGTGGAGGTGAAGATGGACAAATTCTTTCATCTGAAAATCCCCTGAATTCTAAATTCTAAGCGCGCAAGGTTCAATGCATTCTCTGTCTTTAAATCCGCAATCCGATATCCGCAATCCGCAATCGTAAATCCGCAATTGGTACCATCTATTCCCACTCAATTGTACTTGGGGGTTTGGAGGATATATCGTAGACCACCCTGTTCACGCCGGAGACTTCATTGATTATCCGTCTGGCAATTGCATCGAGTATCTCGTAAGGGATTCTTGCCCAATCAGCAGTCATTGCATCTTCACTCTCTACAACCCTGAGGGCAATCACGTTGGCGTATGTCCTTTCATCACCCATCACACCAACAGTCTTTACCGGAATGAGTATCGCAAAGGACTGCCAGATATGTTTGAATCTGCCATTTCTTTCTATTTCATCCCTTATAATACTGTCTGCTTCTTTCAAAATGTGCAATCTCTCCCTGCTTACATTCCCGATAATCCTTATGGCAAGACCTGGGCCAGGGAAGGGTTGTCTGTAAATTATATTATCCGGTATCCCGAGCTCTTTTCCCACAATTCTCACTTCATCCTTAAAGAGTTCCCTTAATGGTTCTAACAATTTAAGCTTCATCTTCTTTGGAAGTCCACCCACATTGTGATGGCTTTTTATTGTAGCTGACGGGCCTTTAAAGGACGTGCTTTCGATCACATCAGGGTATAATGTGCCCTGGGCAAGATATCGTACATCGCCAAGTTTTTCTGCCTCTTCTTCAAAAATCCTAATAAAAAGTTTTCCTATTATCTTTCTCTTCTTTTCAGGATCCCTGACACCTTTCAAAGCATTGAGAAACATATCTTCCGCATTTACGTATTTCAGATTTATATGGAGTTTATCCTTAAAAGCCTCGAGAACCTCCTGCACCTCATTCTTCCTGAGGACACCGTTGTTGACAAAGACACAGTATAATTTTTCTCCAATTGCTTTATGTACAAGTGTTGCCACAACGGATGAATCTACGCCCCCGCTTAGCGCACATATCACATTGCCTTTACCAACTTCCTTCCTGATATTGTCTATTGCTAATTCCACAAAAGATTTTGGTGAAAAAAGCCCTTTTACTCTGCATATTTTGTACAGGAAGTTTTTCAGTATCCGCTTGCCTTTAGGTGTGTGATGAACCTCTGGGTGGAACTGAACACCGTATATTTTCCCATCAACTACCTTGATTGCCGCATAGGGTGAATTGTCAGAGTGTGCCAGTGTTTTAAACCCTTTCGGCATTTTCAATATTTTATCCTGATGGCTCATCCATACTACATCACCATCACGGACACCTTCTAACAGCCTGTCGGCTTCATCAAGGAATATATGGGCTTTTCCATACTCCCTTTTTACTGACTTATCAACCTTACCTTTAAAGAACCTTGCGATAAGCTGTAAACCGTAGCATATGCCCAGCACTGGTATATTAAGGGAAAAAATACCTTCATCGCATACCGGGGCATCAGATTCAGTTACGCTCCTCGGCCCACCGGAAAGGATTATACCTTTGGGATTGAGTGACATGACTTTTTGCAGGTCAATGTGATACGGGTATATCTCGCAATACACACCAAGCTCTCTCACCTTCCTCGCTATGAGCTGTGTATACTGCGAACCAAAATCAAGTATTAGAACGGTTTCCTTATGGTAATCCATAGGTTCTCTCATTCAATCCTGTAATTCGGTGCCTCTTTGGTGATGATTACATCATGGACGTGACTTTCTTTCAGCCCTGCAGATGTAATCCTTACAAGTCTATGCTTTCCTTGAAGTTCTTTCAGGTTCTTGCATCCCACATAACCCATACCAGCTTTGAGGCCACCAACGAGTTGCTGAATGCAAATTGAGAGGGACCCCCTGTATGGCACCCTGCCTTCTATGCCTTCAGGCACAATTTTTACCTCCAATTCGTCTTCATCAATAAAATACCTGTCCCTTGATTTTCCCTCTTTCATGGCTTCAAGGGAGCCCATACCCCTATAGACCTTATACGTACGCCCCTGGTAGAGTACCATTTCGCCTGGTGTCTCATCTGTCCCGGCAAAGAGGTTACCTATCATGACTGAATCAGCACCTGCTGCGAGTGCTTTTGTAATATCGCCTGAGAATTTTATTCCTCCGTCTGCAACAATCGGTATATCATAACGTTTTGCTACTTTTGCTGCGGCATATATTGCTGTTATCTGAGGAACACCAATCCCCGCTATGATTCTCGTAGTACATATTGAGCCAGGCCCCACACCAATTTTTACACAGTCGCAGCCTGCTTTAATCAGCGCTTCACAACCTTCTCCTGTTGCTATATTGCCGGCAATTAATTGGACGTCTTTAAAGTTTTTCTTTGTATCCCGAACAGCATCAATTACGTTTTGTGAATGTCCGTGAGCAGTATCTATTATTATCACATCGCAACCTGCATTTAATAAGGCTTCGATCCTCATCTCCCTGTCTTTTCCAACACCTACTGCTGCCCCGACACGTAATCTGCCGAGGTTGTCTTTACATGAATGTGGATATTTCCTCATTTTCTCAATATCCTTTATTGTAATCAACCCTCTCAGGTTAAACCCTTTATCAACAACGAGGAGCTTTTCTATCTTGTGCTTGTGGAGAATCTTTTTGGATTCTTCAAGGCTTATCCCTTCTTTCACCGTAACAAGGTTTTCCTTTGTCATAACATTTTCCACTGTTTCTTCAAGGTTTGTTTCAAACCTCAAATCTCTATTCGTGATAATACCAACAAGCTTTTTGCCTTTTGTTACCGGTATACCGGAAATCCTGTACCTTGACATTAAGTCAAGGGCATCCTTTATCTTTCGCTCCGGTGTGATGGTGATAGGGTCTATTATCATACCGCTTTCGGATTTTTTCACCTTTTCAATTTCCTGAGCCTGTTCTTCAACGCTCAGATTTCTGTGCATAATCCCGATGCCCCCCTCCTGAGCAAGGCAAATCGCTGTTTTCGCCTCTGTTACGGTATCCATTGCAGCACTGAGTATAGGTATATTGAGCTTTATGCTTTTTGTAAGGTACGTGGATACATCAACGTCTTTTGGCATAATCTTACTTAAAGCTGGTATTAAGAGGACGTCATCAAAGGTTAGACCTTCTTTAATGTTGTTTTCAGTCATTTTAAACTCCTTTTGAATGTTAACCTGCAGTCTCCTGCGGCACACTTTTTGGCTTTAAATGCTTAATAATATCCGACCGGCATGATTAATAAAGGTTCATGCATTTTGTTTATCCCTAAAATAGTCTTTACATGATTGTCATCGAAAGCACCGACGATACCACATCCAAGACCTATATTAAAGGTTGCTAAAAAGATATTCTGAGAAACATTCCCTGCTTCCATATGGGCATACCTTATACCTCTGTCCCTGTATTTCACAGTAATCCTGTTGTATTCACAGGTGATTATCACCATACAGGGGGCTTTTGCCATCCACATCTGTGATAATGCTGCATTTGCAATATCCTTTCTTATATCACCTTTTTTGATGAATTCAAGCAGGTGTTTGTTGGAAAGATAATGGTATACGCCAGGCAGTATTCCTGTTTTACCCTGACCTTCAATGTTTCCCGTAATGACATATATATCTAAAGGATATAGGGCCCCTGCCGATGGAACCACCCTGCCTCCATCATCTTTAAAACCATAGGAAGACCAGAGAATATAGGACAAATCGTGAATAGAGACGGGTTTTTGTGTAAAAGTCCTTACTGAACGTCTCGTATCGATGAGTTCCTTAAAATAGACTGCTTTTTTATCTTTGGGTTCTGGAAGTTTTATTATATCCATAGCTTGTATATTGTTAAAACTAAAACAGAAGTAAATAAGTATTATAGCCCACAAAAGGCTTGCCATTTTATATTGGATTAGTATAATGCATAAGGTTAAAATAATCAAAAATATTTTAAGACAGGCAAGATAATAGTATGGGATTTGCGGACAATAACAGATTGCTCAATGTATTTGACCTTCGCACATCCTTTTCTGCGGATTCTTTTGCCTTGCATGCGGTAGACAACATTAGCTTCTATATAAAAAAGGGTGAGATTTATGGCCTCGTGGGTGAAAGTGGGTGTGGGAAAACAATTACGGCCCTCTCCATCATGAAGCTTGTTCCGCCGCCGGGGGAAATAGTTGGTGGTCATATTTTTTTTGAGGATAGAGACCTTGCCACATTATCTGACAGGGATATGGAAAAGATAAGGGGGGATAGAATAGGTATGGTCTTTCAGGAGCCCATGACCTCCCTGAACCCTGTTTTAAGAGTGGGAGAGCAGATCGAAGAAACCCTTGTTGCCCACAAGAATATCTCAAAAGAAGAATCAAAAAGCAGATCCATTGAGTTATTGAGGCAGGTAGGTTTTGATAAAACGGAAAAAAAATACCTGCAATACCCGCACCAGTTGAGCGGTGGACAGAGACAAAGAATACTGATTGCCATAGCAGTTTCCTGTAACCCATCGCTGGTCATTGCCGATGAGCCAACAACTGCCCTTGATGTGGCCACGGAAAACAAAATCCTTTCCTTACTGAAAGAACTTGTTTCTGGATATGGAATGTCCATGTTGTTTATCACCCATAACCTCAATATCATTAAGAGGTTAGGGCAGAGAATAGGGATTATGTACGCAGGAAGGATATTGGAACAGAACATTGTGGATGATTTTTTTAATGAGCCACTCCACCCATACAGTAAAGGGTTGCTGGCTTCAATATTTGGAATAAAGGGTAATGAAAAAAGACTGAAGGCAATCCCTGGTTCTGTTCCAAGGTTATCAGAACTTCCCACTGGTTGTAAGTTTCACCCACGGTGCTCTTTTGCTATGCCTTTATGCAGAGAAGAAGAACCACCGATAAGAGAGATAGGAAACGAAAAATGGGTAAGATGCTTTCTGTATCAGAATTAAGAAAGGTCTATGAGGTAAAGAAAACGGCTTTTTCCCTTAAAAAAGATCGGATAAAGGCAGTTGATGGGGTATCTTTTGAGCTGGAAAGCGGTAAAACCATCGGTATCGTTGGTGAGAGCGGGTCGGGGAAAAGCACCCTGGCACGATGCATTTTGCTCCTTGAGGAACCAGACGAAGGAACCATAACATTTTCAGGTAACGATTTATTACATATGGGAAAACATGAACTAAAAAGATTAAGAAAGGACATGCAGATTATTTTCCAGGACCCTTACTCTTCCTTGAATCCAAGGAGAAAGGTGTTCGATACAATAGCTGAACCATTGCTGTTCCATAACATTATTAAGAAGAAACATGTCAAAGAAAAGGTGATAGAGATATTTAAAAAGGTGGGGCTTGATGAGGACTTTCTTGATAAATACCCTCATGAAATGAGCGGTGGTCAAAGGCAGCGGATAGCAATTGGAAGGGCACTGGCTACCAATCCATCCTTGTTAATAGCTGACGAACCTGTTTCTTCATTAGATGTATCAATACAGGCTCAGATAGTGAACCTTTTTATGGATATCAAGGAAAGTACCAATATTTCTATGCTTTTTGTCTCCCATGACCTGAATATTGTGAGGTTCATCTCGGATGAAATTATGGTGATGTATAGCGGCAAAGTCCTTGAAATGGGTGAAAAAGATGAAGTATTTTACAGACCCTTACACCCTTATACTGAGATGCTTATAGATTCTATCAAAGGAGAACTCTTCAAAAAAGCAAAGGTTGATACATTCGATTTCAACGATGGTTGTGTTTACTATCCGAGATGCAACAGCAGGGAACCCATATGCTCAAAAGAAATGCCTCATTTGACAGGGGAAAAAGAACATATGGTGGCATGTTTCTTGTCAACATAACCTGTGAGCGCTATTCACATCTATTACCGCGGGGTAATTTATCTATAGATTATGTTTCACAAAAGTATGATTTTCTGTATAATAACACCATAATGCTAATGTCCGTAATAATTCCGGTATACAACGAAGAAAAATTTATTGGAGAAATTCTGAAGTGCGTAAAGGATACACCTTAAGTTTCAGCTTGCAGGCTTACCAGCTTACAGACCCGTTTAATTTTTGAGATAGAACATGAAGAATTTTTTTAAAGATAAAAATAACTATTTTCTCCTCTATATTCTTTTTCTCTATGCATATGTCACATATTACCTTGTCCAGTGGCCCATTTTTGCTGGCGATACGGATTTGTGGTACCACCTGAACGGGGGCAGGTATATCCTCGAACACGGTTTCATACCTAAGGACAGCAGTTTCTTTTCCTTCATTATGCCACCGCGTGAATGGGTGGATTACTACTGGCTGTTTCAGGTATTAGTCTACAAAATATATATGTTTACAGGATATTACGGTCTTGTGTTTTTACGGGCGATAATCTTCCTGGCCACGATAACATTAATATTACTTTTCCTTATAAAAAAACAGCAGGACAGTAAACCGGATTTTTATGTGGCGTTGATTTTTTCCTTCTATCTGCTTATACTCCTTCCACGATTCCATTTAATCAGACCTCACATATTTACCTATCTTTTCATAATGGTTTTTGTTTTTATCATCGAGCTAAAACCAAGATATATAGTCTTATTACCGGTTATTGCAGCCCTGTGGGTCAATCTCCACGGGATTGAATATCCCGTAATGCTCCTGATTATATTATCCTATTTAACTGAATTCTTTATCAATCACATAAGAAATAAAACTCACATTGACAAAAGAGAACTATTTTTTGTTGTTCCACTCATTCTGTCAGTGGCTGCCATTTTTTGTACGCCCCATGGTACTCAACTTACGTGGGTTCCCTTTCTCCCCACAGGGTTTGCATCGCTCTATATTCAGGAGATTAAGCATATAAAACCCGAAGAACTCTTCTCGTTTCAAATTATAAAAATGGCAATTACGTCAGGAACAGTATTTAATCTCCTGCTTTTTGTTTCATGCATAGCAGCCATAACCACTCTTTGCATTAAGAACAGGAGAATAGGGCATTTGCTCATGTTTGCAGGCGGAATCGTATTACTTGCAAAAGCAAACCGGTTCCGATTTGAATGCGCACTGCTTTCACTGCCTGTTCTCAAGGATTTTTTAGTACTGCTTCCGGCAGTTTCTATTAAAAGGAAAATCCTCAAACTACTCGGGATAATCCTGATTGCTTTTGTTATGATTATTCCCGTCATAAGTATAAAAGACTTGTTTATCAATCTTCCCCAATATCCGTTTTCCCATAAAAACCTTCCGGAAGGAATCTGCGCCTTTTTAAATAAGATACCCGTAGCAGGTGGTACAGTTTTCAATCATCCCAATCACGGTGGTTACCTGCAATGGATGCTCTATCCGAAATACAAGATTTTTATGGATATGGAGATACCCTTTCTTTTTTTGAATGAGGATATTTTTACTGCAAGTAATACTTTTTCTACAGGGAAAGGGTTGAGTGACATTATTGAAAAATATCATCCCTCCTTTATCATCGTGCCTCTCGGAAATGGCGGTTTCAAAGGGTTAATCAAGAAACATCCTGAATACAGGGTCGTATTTTTTGACGAAACCGGCGTTCTGTATGTCGATAAAAAACAGTTTCCAAAGATTGCGGATGAATATGCATTGAAAGAGATAGACCCGTATACAATCATTCATATAAACGTTGACTTAATAATATCCGAAAAAAGAGATGAACCTGTATTGCAGGAATTATTAAAGCTCACTGAAATCTATCCTGGGTGTAGTTTTACAAACCAATTAATGGCACACCTATATAACAAAAAAGGGGATTACGATAAATCGATATGGTATACAGAAAATATTATAAAAAATTATCCGGAGACGCCGGTTGGATACAAACTGAAAGCCGATACCCTAAAAGGTATGAGAAAATATGATGATGCCCTTTCAGAATATAATAAAGCATTAGACAGGGCGGTCAATAAGGTTGAGATATACAGGGGAATGGGCGCTATCTATATGGAGCAGCAAAAATATACGAAGGCCTATAAAACATTAAAAATGATTACGGATCCATTTTCTCCGGGGACAGATTACAAGTCTCTGTATGACGTCTGCCTTTCGGCGATGCTGTCCGGTAACCACAAGGATGCAGAAGTTCTCTTCAGATATGCGTATGCGCTTGTCCCGTCTGAAAATAAGGAATGGAACGAAAAGTATGCCAAACTCGCGGAGATGATTAAGCAAGGGAGATAGGCTGAAGGGAAAGGAGGCTGAAGGTTTTTTCCTTTATTTACATTGTTTTAATAATTCAAAATATCGTTCTCGTGACATCTTTGCTGTCCGCATATTTCCTTTAATAATGTCAATGCCAACCGCATCATACATGGGTATAATGATTGGTCTGATGCACCCATCTTTCACATAAACTCGATGAGAGCTTGTTTTTCTTTGAAGTGTAAAACCGTCTTTTATAAAAATTGCTTCTAATATTTTCCAGTGAATAGCTGTTATGCGCGGCATTCCGTAGCGCTGTTGCCTTTAACATAAAATGGAATGGGGATGTTGACGGTGTTAATACGATTTTTGCCTTTTTGTGATTCTTTGCGGACGTATTTTGTTTCATTTATAATAAGGGAAAAACCGCATTCCTTCATCACTGCTTCTAAGGTTCCTCTTTCGAAACAGGTGGTTATAAAAAGCTGTAAAGCTTCTTCAATGTTCTTCTTTGCTTCTTCCTCTGTTCCCCCCTGAGAAATAACATCTAAACATGGACATGAAGAAATCCACATGGCATTCTTCTTTTTTACAACTACAGGCAGACTTACTGTAAATTTTGCCTTTTTCATGCCACTCCTCCTTTCTCCTATCTCTTTCTAATATGAAGCATATAGCACGTGACACAAATATGTCAATATATTTACACAATTTATTAGCCTTTCCCATCAGCCTTCAACCTGCCTCTTTTCCTTTCCACTCTCTGATCTACGCTCTACGCTCTCCGCTCCTTTCACCCCTCGATAGAATCATTCGAGGGCAAGCTTCAGCCTTCTTTACCTAAATGTAACAAATATCATTGACAAAAAAATGTATTAAGACTATAAAATATATTGCAATATATATTAAAATATTTCAGGAGGTGTTTTATGATTAAGGTTCACAGAAATAGTAAAGGTTTTACGCTTATTGAACTACTTATCGTTATTGCGATCATCGGTATCCTCGCTGCAATTGCAATCCCTGCATACACTGGATACACGAAGAAGGCAAAAGTTTCGGGTGTGGTAAATGCGATGGGTGCTGTTAAGAATGCCATACTTGCATACTACACAGAGAGTGGAAACCTAGGAGCTGACGGAATTGTTGCCACAGGTATTGCTGCGATTAACAGCAACTATGGTGTTACAATACCTGCCCAGTATGTTGATACTGCTACTGCCACTGTTGGTACAGTTAATACTGCTGGCGAAGTAGCTGTTAATATCAAGGCTACATTGGCGAATATTGGCTCAGGTGCCGATGGTGGAATTGTAACATTACAGACAGTAAATATTGCGAACGGCTCAAAGTGGTCATTCTCTGGAAATAACGCAGATGTCACTACCTTGCTTCCAAAATAACAGCATATAACAGTCAAGAATGGGGGGCGTTTGTGGCCCCCTCATTTTTTTGTAAAAAATTGATAATTATCACAGATTTATTTTGAGTTAGAGTGTATAATTATTTTATGGGTTATATAATTTTTATTTTTGGTTTGATTGTCGGCAGCTTTCTTAATGTATGTATCTATAGGATGCCAAGGGATAAATCAATTGTTTATCCTCCTTCTTCCTGCCCTAATTGTGAAAAACCTATAAAATTTTATGACAACATACCCATTGTAAGCTATTTCTTTCTCAGGGGAAAGTGCAGACAGTGTGGCTCTAAAATATCTATACGATATCCCCTTGTTGAATTGTTGACAGCCGTTCTCTTCCTTATGCTGTACAGAAAAGTAGGGCTATCCTTTGAACTGTTTGTTGGTGTTATTTTTGTTGCGTTATTGGTGGTTATATCCTTCATAGACCTCGATTTTCAGATCATACCGGACATTTTAAGTATTGGCGGACTTGTTGTCGGTGTTTTGCTGGCAATCGTAAGGCCTGTTTTTCTATATCTTTACCCGAAATTTGGTTTTCTTGATGCTCTCTATGGAGTACTCATCGGCGGTGGGGTACTTTTTGTTATTGCCTATGGCTATCAGCTCATTACAAAGCGGGAAGGCATGGGTGGTGGTGATGTGAAACTCCTTGCTATGATTGGTTCCTTCTGTGGCATTAAGGGGGTTATCTTTAGTCTTATGGCAGGTTCTTTGTTAGGCACAGTGGTAGGTATCCCGCTAATGTTGATAAAAGGACAGGGAACAAAATATGCTATCCCTTTTGGACCTTTTCTTTCAATCGGGGCTCTTGTATACATATATGCAGGGGAAAACCTTATATATGGTTTTACCAACATTCTATTAAGGAGGTAAACATCTTAGATAGTAGGAGTGTAATATGAAAAAAATATTTTTCCTCTTGTTGTCATGCTTCGTTGCCTGGTCTGGTATTGTAAAAGCTGCAACGATGAATGACTATTGTATGACCCCTACCTTTGTAACAAGTAGCGTGAAACCGAATATCATGATCGTAATGGATTTTTCGGGAAGCATGCAGTTTCCGGCTTATACTGATTGCATCTTTAGCGGCTACGAAGGAACCGATAACAATGTTGCACAGTGTGGCACCCCAGGTTCGTCTGCGTCAAATAACTACAGCACCACCAGGACCTATTCCGGACTTTTTGATACGTCCAAATATTTTAAATATGCATCGCCCAAATTTCAGGTCAATACCGCCTGCACGGATACCAACAAGATTGGAAGCAGCAACACCTGCATCTCCGGTAATCTTTTGAACTGGATTGCCGCCACAAGGATCGATGTGATAAGAAAGGTATTAACCGGCGGCAGGACAGGCACAGGAAGTTCTGATACCTATCAGAGCGAAGGAGCACGGGTAACATACACGGATACGGGCATACACTGCAAATTTACTATTACCGGCAATACTACAAAAGGAAGGACAATTGCTATTGCTAACGAGTCCGGCCATACGTGTCCTATGGACACCTTAAGCGCGAGCAATATTGATATTGTGCCGCAGGATCTCACTGATACAGGGATAATTCAGGATTTTTACGACAAGGTTTCCTTTGAATTTATGGTCGCGGCAAATGACAGTCGTGTTGGTAAAATGATTTCGGGGAAAAATACGGCCCTGTCATCTTTGGTGCCGGCGATCTTTAATCAAATCCCTTACTCCGGTACGCCTACAGGGAATGCCCTCTGGGAAGCCCATGATTTTTTCAAACAGCACAGCGACTATTCATATTATGACAATTCAAGCTATATCAGCTCAGGCGACGGCAGCAAGGATCCTTATTATGATGGGAGCGGCAGCAGCTCAACAGCGGTCCCATGCAGAAAAACCTTTATTTTACTTTTATCTGACGGGGCATGGAATGACGGATATGACCCGGTAATACCGGTGAGGACAATGCATACGACTGACTTGAGAAGCAATCTTTCAGGAACGCAAAACGTTATTACATATGTGGTCTATGCATTTGGAGACAGTGACGCAGATGTGAAAAAACAGGGACGAAACGCAATGATAACCACCGCCATATTCGGAGGGTTCGATTTTACCACTACCGACACATGGCCTTACCCATTCACGGGATATAGCGATCTTACAACTACTTGCAGCTCAACATATGAGTCTACCCGAAAGTCGAACATAACGGATGTGAGCGGCAATACGTACTGCAACAGCCGGGCAACCCCTGCATCGCCCAATACATATCCCCTGAGCGTATGCGATCCGGCTGGCACATGGAACTCCAGTTGCAAAGAGTGGGACAAAAACAAAACCGGTTTACCATACAACTTTTTTGAAGCTGATGACGGCGATGCCTTGACCGCAAAATTATATGGTGCTCTAAACGACATGATAAGCCGGGCATCATCTGGAACTGCCGCATCTGTCCTTGCTTCGAGCGAGGGAAGCGGTGCAAACCTGTTACAGGCTGTTTTTTACCCGAGAAGGATACTTGGAACTACGGAAATTGTATGGACAGGCGAGGTGCAGGATTTATGGTATTATATTGACCCATTCCTTCAAAACAGCACGATTAGGGAAGATACTGATAACAATAAAATATTACACCTAACGAATGATTATGTAATCCAGTTTTATTTTGATAGCTCAGTAAATGAAACAAAGGTAAAAAGGTATAGCGACACCAATGGTGATGGGGCTGCTGACAATCTTATTAATATAGTGGATCTGGAAGAGGTAAAAAACCTTTGGGCGGCAGGAATATTATTGTCACAAAGAAATCTTTCAACTTCACCAAGAACCATATATACGACAACAGATGGAATTAGTTTTTTGTCAGGGGATTTTTCAACAATAAATAAAAGCACCTTACGTACATTGTTACAGGCATCGGATGATACAGAAGCTACAAAAATTATAAACTATATTCATGGTATAGACCAGACCGGGTATAGAGACAGAACGTACGAAACAGGTACAGGTTTTGTTGGTCAAATGGTCTGGAGATTAGGTGATATTATATCATCAACCCCGCGCCTACAGTCTTCAGTTCCATTAAACACATATCACTTATCGCCTCCAGATGGTTATCTTGATGCAACATATTCTCAATTCATCCAGGATAATAATTATCTCAATAGGGGTATGGCATATGTGGGTGCCAATGATGGCATGTACCATGCCTTCAAACTCGGGAAGTTAGAACAAAAATGGGATTCGCAGGGCACTTATGAAAAAGCACGATTGACAGACTCTGACCTTGGAAAGGAACAATGGGCATTTATCCCAAAAAATACCTTGCCATATTTAAAATATATGGCAGATCCAAATTACTGCCATCTGTATTATATTGATATCCCGGCTCATATAACTGATGCGAGTACCGGCGGCAATGCAGACGGTACGAAAACTAAGGATAGTTGGAAGACCATTCTTATTGGAGGAATGGGAATAGGTGGTGCCTGCAGGAATACTGGAGATTCATGTACAGATTGTGTGAAAACACCAATAAATGGGGTTGGATTCTCTTCATATTTTGCCTTAGATGTAACAAATCCAAATACCCCAACCCTGCTATGGGAATTTTCTCACACTGCGCTCGGTTTTTCCACCTCTGGTCCAGTAGTGATAAGGGTTGGCAGTAGTGACAAAAATGGTAAGTGGTTTGTAGTGTTTGCATCAGGACCAACCGGTCCGATCGATACAACCTGGCATCAGTTTTTAGGCAAATCCGACCAAAACCTTAAGCTCTTTGTTCTTGATTTAAAAACAGGAGCAATCCTGAAAACCATTGATACAGGGATTGAGAATGCATTTGCTGGTTCTTTATTTAAAGCTTCTCTTGATACTGACAGAGGGAATAATAGCTCTTCAGGTTTTTATAATGATGACGTATTTTATCTCGGCTATACAAAGAAGGATACAGCAACATCTACATGGACAAAGGGAGGGGTGTTAAGGGTGATCACCAAAGAGGATCCAGATCCAAATCAATGGAGCGTGAGCAAAGTCGTTGATGACATAGGCCCTGTTACATCTGCAATTGCAAAACTTCAGGATAGAAAAAACAATAATCTGTGGCTTTATTTCGGGACAGGCAGGTTTTTTTATAAGCTTGGGACTACGTTAGACGATCCGGATAGCCAACAAGCTGTGTACGGAATAAAAGAACCTTGTTATTCAAGTTCTAATAATATTGATAAAAGCTGCAGCACCACAATATTGAAATCAAGTCTTACCAATCAGACAACTACTCCTGCTGCTGCCCTTCTTACAGGTTCAAGGGGATGGTTTATCAATCTTGATGCATCGAGTTCGAGTTACAAAGCGGAAAGGGTTATTACAGACCCACTTGCAGTATTCAGTGGCATTACCTTTTTCACAACCTTTAGCCCCTCTGCAGACGTGTGTGCGTTAGGAGGTAATACAAACATTTGGGCTACGAAATATGATACAGGCTACCAAGGGGCTTCTTCTGCTTTACAAGGTAAAGCAATCGTTCAGGTATCCACTGGAGAAATTAAAGAATTAACATTATCATCAGCATTTACAGAAAAAGAGGGTAGACGGAGTGCTGCTATTTCAGGCATGCCACCTAAGGGACAGGGTCTTTCGGTGCTGGTTAATCCAAAACCGCTGAGAAGAATTTTGCATATTCAAGAGAAATGAAACGGAACGGATACTCACTGGTTGAAATGCTTATTGTCATTGCCATAATTGGCATCTTGTCAGGACTTGCTGCTGCTGGTTTTGTAGGATGGGTAAAAAAGTATAACACGGAAAATCAGGTAAAGGAAATGTACGCTGATTTTATGAGTACACGGATTATGGCAATGAGTAAAAACAGAACACATTTTGTTAATCTTTCAGCAAATCAATACACGATATATGATGATACCAGCCCTTCACCAAATGGTGACGGGACTCTCACAATAGGATCTGATACCCAGGTACTATCCCCGAAAGACTTAAAGTATCCGGTAGCTTGGAACGGGGGTGCTCAAATAGGATTTAATCCAAGAGGCCTTGCGGTAACTCAAAAAACAGTTTGTGTCTATTCTACGGCGAATCCTTCATATGACTGTATAGTAATATCACAGACAAGGCTCATTATGGGCAAATTAAAAACACAGGGAGTTTGTGATAGTGATAACTGCAAAACAAGGTAACAAAGGTTTTACAATTATCGAGGTTTTAATTGCTATTGCTATACTGATAATCAGTATGTTAGCAGTCCTTAATACCTTAGTAATCGTAACGGAACATAATCTTAACAATATCTCAAGAGATGAGGCGATAAGAATTGCAGAGCAGAAAATGAATGAATTAAGAAATACTAATTTTTCTTCTTTGGCAGATGGTTCATCTTCAGTGACAAGAAACATTAGAAATCTTGCAAAAACTTATAATATAGAATGGACAATAAATAATTTCTCTTCTAATAGCAAGGTTCTGCAAGTGTCAGTTAAGTGGACTTACAAAGGTATAGAGCATCAGCATAGCATAACGTCAATGGTAAACCAGGATACGTAAAATATGCATAATAAACGTAACGGATTCAGCCTTATTGAATTGCTTATTGTTATGGCACTCATTGTTGTAGTTTTAGCCATGAGCTCTGATACACTTACAGCAATCCTAAGGCAGTCCAGCCGTGAGACAAAAATTGCAGGAACACAGATAGAGGGAATTATTGGGCTCGATTTTGTGCGGCTTGATATAGAACAAGCTGGTTACGGACTACCGTGGTCTTTTCAGAGTACTGCCATTAACTACAGCGAGGCTGCTGCATCGCTGTCTGCAAGCACCTATAATGATTCAACAGCGAATCCACCGCGGGCTATCATCAGCGGCAATGATGTAGGTTTTAACGGTTCTGATTACCTCGTAATTAAATCAACTATAGTAGGCATTGGCGATGTTGCCTCAAAATGGAGCTACATAAAAACTGGCCAAAACCCGAGGGTATGGGGTTCTAACGATCTCATAAATGGGGACAGAGTGATAGTTGTGAAACCAAATGCTGGCGAAAAGAAATCTGTAGAGTTAGTAATGAGTGATGGAACCTTTTTTACAAGGTATTCCAGTAGTAGTTTCCCCTCTGATTTCTCTCCTAAAGAAACATCTGAGATGTTTCTTATATATGGTGTAGACACTGATACAGACTTAAGAATGCCTTTTAACAGGGCAGATTATTATATCAAAATACCTACTTCCAATATGCCTGCTTCATGTGCTCCTGGAACAGGTGTTCTTTATAAAGCTACTGTAAACCAGAGTGGTGGTGGACTTCATGAAATGCCTATTCTTGATTGTGTAGCTGACATGCAGATAGTGTTTGGACTCGATACAAGCAGTAGTGGTTCTATCAACACTCACAGCAATGACATCTCAACACTCACCGCAGAGCAGATCAGGACACAACTAAAAGAAGTGAGGGTATATATTCTCATCCACGAAGGCCCGATGGATAGATACTATACATATTCACATCAAGTTATTACAATTGGGGAATTTGGTGTAGGAAGGGATTTTGATTTGTTAGAAAAAATAGGAACAGGTTGGCAGAACTACAGGTGGAAAATTAATACTTTGGTTATAAAGCCGAAGAACCTTTTCAGTTAAAGGAAAATCAATGGGTTTTTATACTGGCAAAAAAGGTATAGCTCTCGTAACGGTACTGGCAATTGTAACAATTTCATCCGCTATGATTATGATAGCGCTTTATTTTATTACGAAAGGTACTGAAATTTCAGGAATGCAAAAAAGATACCAGGTTGCATTAGAGGCATCACAAGGAGCAGCAGAGGTTTTTATTAAGGAGATTATCCCCACAACAATAACCGGGGCAAGTTTATCAGGCGTCTTATCAACCTTTAGTACGGGTTCAAGTGCGCAAATAACACAAGTTGTAACAGATGCTTGTTTTAGCGATAAGCTACTTAAATCAACTACAAACTGGGCATCAGGTTGTAACAGCTCATTGGATTCTAAGGCATTTTCAGATATTAAATTTACACTTTCCGGTGTTGCTCCAGCGCAACCTTTTGATATCTACACGAAAATAGTTGATACCGTTTCTGGTAATTCCAGTACAACTGGTACAGTTCTTGAGGGTATGGGAGCATCAGAATCAGCATCAGGCATGATAACCCCACAACATTTCCCTTATACATATAGAGTGGAAATACAGGGAGAAAGACAAAACAACCCAAGTGAAAGAGCAAATTTATCAGTTCTGTATGCGTATTAAAAGCAGGGGGTTAAAACATTAACACAAGAATGAACCAATGAGGTTAGAGAGGGTATTCCCTGTTTTAACTTTTTTTCTTATCCCTTTTCTTGGTAGTAATCATCTTTCCCTCTACTATATAACGATTGACAGGTTCTGGATTGAAACCATATTTATCCTGTTTTTGATAATTGCTGTATTTTTTCAATATATCAGTAGGAATGACAAGCAATTTTTCATTGACAATGAAGGAATACGCAATTTTTTCATCTTTTTTACCCCCTTTCTGGCAGTAAATGTCAT
>CAIJOT010000227.1 GCA_903822335.1 uncultured delta proteobacterium | reverse complement strand
CGAAGTGTTGAAGAACTGCGGCAAGCCATTGAAGCTTTTGTAGCTGTCTATGGCCCTACCGCAAAACCATTTGTATGGCGCAAGAGAGAAGTGAAGGGATCACAACTGAGAAATACTATCGTTAACTTATGCAATTAGGCAGTAGTATCCAAATTCAGGCTCAACAATAGGTCCAAAGACTATCGAGTTTATTTGCTGGTTAGTGGCGAGGGTTGTTCCGGCTATTCCGACTTTTCCAATCGTTGCGCCAATGCAGCAAACCATAACCGATCTTGCTGGCAAAAGTCTCGCTTTCTTCTGTCCTAATTCAGACAATTCCTCTTCCGTATGCGTTATGGGTCCAAAGGCATCCAGATTTGGTGGTTTGACCCACGGAACGCCTGGGCCATAATTCTCGGGCTCACTCTTAGGAGGGGTATTGCCTGTAATGATCTCGGCAACATCTGAAAATTGCACCTCCGGCCACTTCATCGTGCTGCCCCGTCGGTATTTATTCCATGATCAATGGCCTGAAACCCGACGCTACTGCAATCATTAATCTTAAATGGGCCATCGGCAATAAAAACCCTGTCATCAACCATCAATTTTCCCTTTCTTCAGAGGTTTTTTCTCGATTCTTTTCGCCACCCGTTCCAACTCTGTGTCGTCTTCCAGGGCTTCGCGTTTCGCCTCTTCTGCTAATCTGCGTTTGGTGAATTTCTCATATTCGTCGAGTGCCAGGGCTTGTGCCACTTCCATTGATACCGTTCCGGCGTGTTCCAATATATCCCGTTCATTGAACTTCAGGAAGGCATTCAGCTTTTCTCGCCAGTCCCGCATGTAAAGTTTCTTTCGTCTTTTTGCCTGATCCTCAGCATAATCGAGGTACATGACTACAATGCGGTTAAATCCCTCAATCTCATCGATATTCAGGTAATTTTTTGCAATCGTCACATCGCCTTTACGTACCTTAGCCCCCTTCCATACCGTCAATCCCATATTGGGTTTCGAGACGTCGGCGCGTTCCGAAATCAACTCGGCGGCGGTCTTGCCGGTAACAGCCCAGTGCAGCTTATTCTGGACGATCCGGAAGAATTCCAGTGTTTCCTCAGCTTTTGGGTCGTAGTCGCAGGCAAGTTTATAGATATCGCGAATCTTCTGGTAGAAGCGTTTTTCGCTGGCGCGTATGTCGCGGATACGTTCAAGTAGTTCATCGAAGTAGTCAGCGCCGATATTCTTACCCTCTTTCAGCCGATCATCGTCGAGGACAAAACCCTTCACCAGGTATTCCTTAAGACGTTCGGTCGCCCATTTCCGGAACTGGGTGCCCAGGTGAGACCTGACCCTGTAACCTACGGAGATGATGGCTTCAAGATTGTAATGTCTGGTACTGTAATTCTTCCCATCGGCGGCAGTTGTCAAGTAATCCTTGACAACTCGATTCTCATCCAATTCATTCTCCTCAAAGATGTTTTTCAGATGAAGGCTGATATTCTGCTTGGATGTCTGGAAAAGTTCTGCCATGGCTGCTTGTGATAGCCACACAGTTTCGTTTTCCATACGGACGCTGATGGTGGTTTTCCCGTCTTCAGTCTGGTAGAGGATGATTTCAGAGTGGTTGACTGGCTTCAGGAGGTTGTTCATGTTTCGATCTCCTTCAGTAGCCTTTCCAGTCCTTCAGTGATTTCCTTTTCTATTGACAGGGTTTCTTTTATAAGCTCTGCCGGGTCTTCTTCGGGTGGTTTTTCGGCAACCTGGGGTTTGTATCTGCCGGCGGCAAGGTTGTACTCGTTGTCCCTGATGAGATCTCTATGCGCCCACCAGCAACGAGTTTCTTCACTCCCTGCTGTCATTAAAGTCCCTGTTTCGATGCCTGGCGGTTCTTGAAATGCAGAATTTTTATATATTTTCCATTGTTTCAGAAGATCAGGAATATCGTTTTGTTCTGGAGTCTCAGGCCGTCCTCCACCTGTAATCTTATCAGGATCATAACCATCGTTCCTCACTTCATAGAACCAGACCTTGGAATTTTCAATTTTTGATTGCCGATTTCCGATTTCCGATAAAGGGCGACGGAAGACGAGAACGCCCGTTTTCACACCAGCGTATGGTTTAAAAACACCGGCAGGAAGCGAAACAACAGCAAGTAATTCAAAATCTTCAACAAGTTTCTTTCGCAAATCCTTGTGCGCCTGAGTTGAGCCAAAGAGCAAACCTTCCGGCACAACAACTGCGCATCTGCCTCCGGGAGCAAGGGATTCCATCATAACAGCGAGGAAGAGCAATTCACTCTTCTTTGAATTGGTCGGGAGATCTTTTCTTATGGAATCTTTCGGGAGCACCCCGGCAAAGGGCGGGTTTGATAATATCACTTTATATTTCCGGTGAAGATCGTCTTCTGAGAGCCCTCCCATTTCCGATAAGGTATTTGCCCTTTTTATCCTGGCATTGCGGATTCCATGAAGGACAAGGTTCATCATGGCAATACGCATCATCTGTCGTGAAACATCGTTACCGTAGATTGATCTTTCAAAGAGATTCCAGTCAGGGAGTTTTTCTCCGGGACCTTTCCGATAGGTTTGCAGGTTAGGAATTTCTAATCTTGCCTCTTCGAGGGTTTGCCCCCTCTTTTCAAGCCATTCCTCACCGTAGATAGGGATTTCCTGGGGTTCAGTGGAATATTTTGCGAGAACGTACTCAACGAAGTCTATAAGAAAGCCGCCTGTTCCGCTTGCCGGATCATCAACCGTATCTCCGAGATCGGGGTCAATCATCTCAACCATCATCATGCGAATCTGCCTTGGCGTTCTGAACTGGCCATTTAAAGCCGATTGCCCAAGGTGTGTTAAAAGGTACTCAAAAATATCGCCCTTGACGTCTGTTCCAAGTTTACGGAATTCAATGCTGTCAATTTCGTCAATTACCTGCTTAAGGACATTGGGGTCAACAATTTCAAGTACAGCGTCTCTGAAATACTCTGCAATCTGCGGCTCCTCTTTCACGAGGGAAGCCATGTACGGAAATACTTCATCCCGAACAAAATCCCGTAGATCCCTGCCACTTTTGAACCTCCACTTTGACCACCGATACCGGTCTGCCTGAAGGGGAAAGAGAAGCTTTCCGTTTCCCGTGTTACCCATCATCCGTGTCTGCAATTCCCTGTTTGATTCTTCTTCATCAAGTAATTTCAGATAGATGAGATAGGAGATTTGTTCGATATAGGTTACAGGATTGGTAACACCCCCGCCCCATAGAATATCGGTCAGGCGGTCAAGTTTCCTGCGTATGTCCTGATTCATCGTTGCGCTCCTGCTGTTTTTCTGGAAAATATATTTGTATTCATCTCATCAATAATGTTTTTTAGCTCTTTTTCTCCGAAAAGCTCAATTCCGAGATTCGCAGCATTAAGGATGGAAAGGGGTGGTTGAAAGAGATCCCCAATTTCTATCTTGCCACGGACAATTCCACGGTTCTTGAGCAAAGAGAGATATTGGGCCTGTTCAGGATTGAGATTTTTCGTCACGAGCCAGGCGTGGAAATTCTCTGATAACTCTTCTTCTTTGCTCTTAATCTTTGTTTTTCCAAGGGCTGTTTGCACAAAATTTACGAGCGTTCCCAAGGGATTGCGGTAGGCATGCTTTAGATTGGATTCATTAAAAAATAATTCAGGCTTGTTCAAGCTCTCTGAAAGGGCCTGCTCTTCTTCGTCTGTCAGAGGTTCGTCATTTTTTACCTTCTGGAGGATTGGGTCTTTTTCTGCTGAAGTACGGATGATATTTTCCCAACGACTGACATAATCGTTTTTGTCTATCCGTTCTCCATTTGGTCCTACCTCGACATACGTGACCGCTATAAGCCACTCGTCTTCAATGCCAAGCTCAATGAGTTCATGAGGTTCTCCTGGCGGCGTTGGTTTTCTGCCATAATCTCTGCCACCGCCGGCACCTGTAAAGATATCTGTATCACTATCATTAAAATATTCGTGATTTCTAAAGAAGTCATAAATGACAAATTTCTTTTTCCCTATATGCGGTGCTACCCTGGTGCCTCTTCCACGTATCTGTTGATAGAGGATGGGACTGAATATGCGGCGGCACATGACAAGGTGAAGAACTTCACGGCAATCAAATCCGGTTGTCAGCATGTCCACACTCACAACAACCTGAGGATAATCTTCATATTTAAACTGACGTATCAGGTCATCGGCATTCGTTACATCAGAGGTAATCACCTCAGCATATCTGCCTTTAAGGTCAGGGTGAAGCCGGTTAAGGTATTCAGCAAGGCGTGATGCGTGATGCTTGGTGAGAGCAAAAACAATAGCTTTGCCCGGTCCTGTTTTCTGGTGTGTGGCAAGCTCTTTGTAGTTTTCCCATGCCAGACGGTCAAATTCTTCCATCATCTTGCGATTTGTGTCTTCATTCGTCCACTTTCTTTCAAATTCAACAGGGTCATAATGATCCTGGTCAATATCTATGCCTTCTGCGAGAAGGAGTGTAATACCTGTCGCAAATTTGTATGGAACAAGATATTCTTTCTCAAATGCCTCCAGGAGTGGGTATGAAAAATCAGGCTCTCCCGCTTTGCATTGATAAAAATTGTACGTGTTACGCTCTATATAAGTCGCCGGAGTAGCCGTAAGGCCAATGCATGTTGCATCGAAATGGGTCAAGGCTGTTTGCCATACACCATAAATAGAACGATGGCATTCATCCGCAATCACAATATCAAAATAGCCACTTGTGAACTCGGGGTATCTGTTTATCATCGTTTGAAGAAGGCATACAGTAATCTGCTTTTCCTGCCTTACCATGCCTGCTTTCAGCCAGTAACTACTGTACTGACCAAGAAGGTCCTGAATTGCATCGATGGCCTGTTTTGCGAGTTGTTCTCTGTCTACAAGAAACAAGACCCTATCTGCACAGTTTGCCTGGAAAAGCCGTTTGAGATAAAGGCAAATAATATCTGTTTTTCCTGTGCCGGTAGGAAGTTCGATTAGGAAGCGTCTTTTTCCAAGCTCTATTGCATGATCAAGAGCCTTCATGGCTTCCTGTTGGTATGGTCTGACATTGCGTTGCTCCCCCTGACGAACATAATACTCAGGAATAGAAATTGTGGCTAATACCTTCCGTTCTTCTCGTATGTAGAGAATACGCTCAAGGTCTTTCCTTGAATAAAATGAATTAACAATACGGGCGTCATCGTTGGTATAATCCCAGAAGTAGATAAGCTCTCCGTTTGTGAGAAAGATAAAGGGGGCATTAATGTGCTTGGCATATGGTAGGGTCTGTTGCTTTGCAGCATAAGGATGGATTGCAGAACGTTTTGCTTCAATAACGGCAAGGGGGCGGCCTCTGCCGTCAAGTAGAACGTAATCGGCCTTACCTGTTGGAATTTCATCATTTCCCATAACATTAACGGAGGGTTTATAAAAAAAATCTTTATGTGACTCAGCAGTGTAATTTGTTTCTTTAAATCCTGTAACATGTACCTCAGTCAAGACATGAGATTTGTCTGCAGGGTCCCATCCCGCCTGACGGAGTAAATCGTCGATAACAATTCTGGCATCAGTTTCTTTGGTAAAGTTTTTCATAGTTTCAATGTCTGATAATTGTGTCGTTGTCGTTGGATTTCCAGAAAATTCTATCACCTGCATGGTAAACATGTAAAGCAATAACCGTGCCAGACGAAAAAGCCAGTCGTGATTCGTAATTCGTAATTGGTGTTTCCTCTTTTATCTTGTTCAGCGTTCCTGCCTTTACGCTAAGCGCTATATGCTCTGTAATTATTCAATTCACATTCCGCAATCCGCAATTTGTGAATTCCTCCCTCACCATTTTCCTGTCAGCCTTTATCGTAGCATCATAGACGTTTCTCTGGCGATCTGACTCTGACGTGGGTAGAATCAACAATAGCGACACAGGCTGAGAAAGAGTTCAAATCTGTGGAACGGATAAAATCGGAAACAAATTTGTTGACTGTTATAGGGCCAAAAGCAGGTGGGCGGAATAAAATAATCCCCGGATGCGAACCGGGTGGATGCTTACGAAGATCAGCAAATTCTACATCAAGCGTGAGCAATAGCCGCCCTTCTTTAGAAGCCTTTGCAGCGATTTCTGTGTCTGGTTTGGAGAGAAGGTTCTCGTCTGCTGCAGTTGATACATCATGTCCTAAGCTAATCAAGACAGGCTTTAAATGGCGGGACAGGTTTTCGTCCAGTTTCAGTTTCACGCAGATACCGCAGCTTTCCAGATGCTTTCGTGTGACAGTTCTGCTGCATATGCTAAGGCTGAGCGAATATCTTCTCTTGTGAGTTGAGGATAGTGGTCAATGATATCCGATTCTGTCATCCCCTCTGCCAATCCGTCCAGAATCACTGCTATTTCGATGCGTGTGCCCCTTATACAAGGTTTTCCGCCACACACATCTGGTTTCAAGGTGACTTGCGATTTTAGTGTCTTATTTTTCACAAATACCTCCTTTTAATAAGATTTTATAAGGATAAAATAGTTCTGTCAAGTTTAAGATAGGTTAGTACAAATCCGCAATCCACATTCCGAAATCCGCAATCCGAAATTGAAAACCCCCTTCACCATTTTCCTGTCTGTCTTTGTCATGACGTCATGGACGTTTCTCTGGCGACCAAGGATTGCCTCACTATCATCAATGTTTTACCCAATTCATTACCCAATTCATTCGGTATTACCTAATTCCCACTTTTCGGTCTTACGCCATTTTGCATTTTGGCCGCGACCGAGGCATTCAACCCGTCCCTTCGACCGCAATATCTTGAAAACCCGCCGGATCATGTCCACACTGACATCCGGGCATTGGTTCTGAAGATCGGAGACACTAAAAGCACCTTTTGCCTTGTCAATGGCATGAAGGATGAGGCTGGTCTTTTCACCCTTAGGACTTTGAAGTGTGCCGAGACGCTCCTCGAATTCCCGGTAAGCGTTTTTGAGGATATAAAGAATAAAAAGAATGTAGGGCCATGGATCGTGACGGCCTTCGTGCCAACCCTGCGAACTTTGCTCCAGGGTTTCATAATAGCGTTCCTTGTTCTGCTCAATCAGGCGTTCCAGGCTGATATAGCGCCCGACTTCATAGCCGGAATGGTAGCACTGAAGGAGCAAAAGGAGCCTTGAGACCCGACCATTACCATCCCGGAACGGGTGAATGCATAAGAAATCGAGGTTGAATGCTGCCATGAGCACAAGGGGTGGAATTCTTCGCTCCTTGACGGCGGCATCATAAAGTTCAGCCAACTCTCTTATTCGGGCAGGTGTTTCCGCCGCGGAAACGGTTTTGAATCGAATGCGTGAACGGCCATCCGGATAGGTTTCGATAATATCCCCATCTTTTTCCTTGTATTGTCCTGCATCCCAGATTTCCCCTCGCGTCATATGGTGTAAAAGAAGCATTGTTTCCTCTGATACCGGAAGGTTTACACCTTGTTCGTGGATGAGATTCAATGCCTCCTTATATCCACGCACCTCTTCTTCGTCCCTATCTCGCAGGATAGGTTTGCCGAAGACAAGGGTGGCAACACGGGATTGTTCCACTTCTACGCCTTCGATGCGATTGGAGGAAACAGCACTTTCGATGAGGGCATGTTCAATCAGTCTCTTGAGCCTTTGAGGAGATTGGCGGGTGAAAAGTTCTTGTCTGCCCCGTGCTTCCCCAAGCTCCGCAAGATACCATGCTGCGGGTGCCGGAACCAATTCAAATTTCTGAGAAAAAAGGTGTAAGGTCATCATTTTATTCCCGTTTTGTGTCTTTCGTGTCATTTCCAGAAAATTCTATCACCCGCATACGTAGATATGTAAAGCAATAATCATGCCAGACGAAAAAGCCAGTCGTGATTCGTAATTCGTAATTGGTGTTTCCTCTTTTATCTTGTTCAGCGTTCCTGCCTTTACGCTAAGTGCTATATACTCTGCAATTATTCAATTCACATTCCGCAATCCGAAATCAAAAATCAAAAATTGAAAAGCCCTCTTCAACATTTTTTAAATCACAGTTGAACCTTTTTCAACCTTGGTTGAAAGAATATTTTTTTTCATGCTCGCTTGAAACAACTCATTGTTATTCAAGTAACTTTTGGATTTCTTCATCAGTAAAACCAAATTGTCGGAATATTCTGAGTACATAGGGAGGAGAAAGCTCTGTAAGTCCAACGTCTATGGGAACAATTCTCTTTTTGCCTTCCATTTCACGAATGTATAAACGATGGTCTCCTTTGCCTTCCCTGTAGAATTTGCATCCACCTTTTCCCAAAATCCTGATTAGTTCTTTGGGTTTTAAAGAAGGTATATTTTTAGGCATATACTGCCCTTAATTCGCATGATTCAAAAGATGGTTTTTGCTCCTCTACCATTAAAAATTCATGTAATTCTTTTATTGATATTGGGGAATTATAGACGTCAGATTCTATTTTATAAGCCTCTTCAAAAGACTCAATTGCTTCTTTAAGCTTTTCAATGGCCTTTTCTTTTGAATGGCCCTGCCCAACTAAACCATTTTCGAGACAGAGGGTTACCCAGTTTCTTCCACTCTTTCTCAGTATTGTTGTATAAAAATCCATAGATTTCACCCCCTTTTATGTTTTGAAAGAGTATAACAAACTCAACTGAAATTTTCCATTACCTTGAACGGTTTTTCAGAAACTTATGCACCGCCTGCGGTGAAACACCAAGGAGGCGGGCGGCTTCGCTCTGATTGCCCTTTGCCGTTTCGAGGGCTTTGGTAATTAACTGCCTGCGGGCATCTGACAGAAACTCATCAAGGACAAATCCTTCTTGTGGTTCGGGTAATGTTTCGCCATCAAAAACCCCTTCTTGGTTGTATGGGATTAGGATATCTTCATCGGTGAGGACAACATTGTGGGACAGCAATGCGGACCGCTCAATCACATTCTCCAGGTCCCGAACATTGCCATGCCAGGGATGGTTTTGAAGTCTTTTGAATGCCCCGGTCGAAAACCGTTTCGGTTTCTTCAGAGAATTATTCAATCTGTCAAGTATGTGGAGGGCAATCTTCGGGATGTCGCTTTTTCTCTCTCTTAAAGGTGATATCCGTACCTCTCCTACATTGAGCCGATAATATAAATCCTGACGAAACGTTCCGTCTTTGATGGCCTGATATATATCCTGGTTTGTGGCTGCAACAATGCGGACATCCACTTTGTGGGGTTTGGAGGTTCCCAGGGGTTCAACCATGCCGTCCTCCAATACGCGGAGGAGTTTTGATTGCGTTGATACCGGCAATTCTCCTAATTCATCAAGAAACAGTGTACCCTTGTGGGCAGCGTCGAATTTCCCTGTCTGGTCAGAAATAGCCCCTGTAAATGAGCCTTTCTTGTGCCCGAAAAGGATGCTTTCCACAAGCTCCTTCGGGATTGCCGCACAATTGAGTGGAACAAGGGGGCCTTGAGAGCGGTTACTTAACCTGTGTATCAGTTTTGCGAACAACTCTTTCCCCGTGCCAGTTTCTCCCATGAGCAGGATAGGCGCATCTGTTGGTGCAAGAATCGAAGCAAATTCAAGCGCCTTGATGAGGGATGGATGCTCGCCGATAATGCCTATTTCCCTGATAGCAGTATTAAGGTCGGGATGGATTAAATCTGTGGCAGTATCTGCAAAGATATTAGGTTTTACAATTGGAAAATCAGGGGAGGTCAAGTCAACTTCAGAGATGAGGGGCCGTTCTCCGGTTACAAACCGGGGAGGTCGTATATGGAGGATATGGGCAGGTATCTCTCCGCTTGCAACAAGCAACAGCCAGCATGCGTGCATCTGGGGTGTTCCCGAAGCCACTGAGATATAAATATCTCCATCAGGATAAGCATGAGAAATCTGTCTGAAGTGGTCTCTCAGTCCTCTTAAAATCAAAGGATAATCTGTGGGATCATCAAGCGGTATTTCGAGGGTCTCGACGATTAAAGCCGGATGGAGAGACCGGAGGGCATCCTTCGTTAATCGGGTATGTTTATCTGTCCTGGGTGTTGAAAAGAGGATGACCCTGTCGAAGGCAACTTCATTCACGAGGGATAGGATAGGGCCTGAAAGTTCTTCTTCGCCGATAAGACCGATTGTGTACGGATCGTGAAATCCCGTGAAGGTGAGCAAGATTTTCATAGTATTATTTCATTATAGAATTATAAGTGTTTTTGTGCAACTACGAAAAAGAGAACGACGGTAAGGACGTTGTTGCAATCGTTGCGTTATTCCCTACCCCCTCCGCTAAAAAAGCCCATTTTTCTGGTTGATAACAGTCATTCCCACCCCTTTTTATTTTCATTTCCCTACAATAAGATTTTATCCCCTCAAAACAAAAAATACAATAATTAAACATAATGGGCCTCTTGCAAAAGTACCAAAAGTCGTCACTCCCACGAAAGTGGGAGTCCAGAACTAATTGATTTTACTGGATGTTGCTTCGCAAGAGAAGATACCCGTTTTCACGGGAATGACAAAATGACAGAAATATGACTTTTTACGAGACCATCAATATTTGAATTTGTTTAGGATTTAGATATTGGGATTTCGGATTTCTTGAATACAATATGCGGAAAGATTAGCAATAAGGTGGTTCCATAGAGAATAGCGGAGAGAAGGAGCAATATCTTCAATCCCCAGGTCACAGCAACCATCGATGCAAGCATTGGTGCAATGATTGATGAGGTTCCATTTATCGCATAGGCAAGAGGTATCATGCCCTTTCTTTCCCTGCATAGGTACTTTAAGCCTGTTGGAAAGAAAAAACCAAGGCATATTCCGACAGGGATGAGAGCAACAAAACTGAAGGATGAGTTTACAATGTTCTTGAATAAGAAAAAGTAGAAAAGAAGCAGGACCGGCGCTATGAACATAGTGTAGAAGGCTTTATTTGCTTTCATATAACCACTTATTAAGCTTCCACAGCCTGAACTTAAAAGAAGTGTGAATAATGTAACGGAAAAGGCAGTCACAGGTGACCCGAGGGGAAGAATCAATGTATGGATAAAAAAGACCTCAATGAACATAAAAGAGAAACCGATAAGGGCAAAGTAACACAATTTATTAAGATCGTGTTGCGGGTTGCGGTTTGCGGGTTTGAGGCCACGTTCCTTAGAAAGCAAAAACGTTGCAATAAAAATTACAATGGATAGGAGGATAAGGAAGGCCAGGATGAAAGGGAGCGCCATGCCTTCAAATAGGAAGTAGGCCCATTTCTTTCCTGAGAGGACATAGATTTCCCTTATGTTTTGAAGTTTCGGGAAATAATGAAAAAACGGTCTATCGTCATGGGTAGTGCTGATATTGAAGGGATATTTTTTTACAAAGGTATCCCCTGTCTTTTTATCCACCATGTATTGAAATAAGTTTCTGTAATCCACTCCTGTGATGAATTGTTCGGCAGTATCTGGAACAGGGTAGAGCATCTCAAGCTCTCTTTCTGTTAAGAAACGTTGGGCTTTGGCAAACTCTTCTTTTGTCAGGCCTGATCTTTTTATTAAGAAATTGATGGTATCCCAGCTTCTGAATAT
>CAIJOT010000226.1 GCA_903822335.1 uncultured delta proteobacterium | reverse complement strand
CGGAAGCATTCACCCACGTTTAAAAACGTGGTGCTCTGCTGGCTTGCGTCGCCGGGTACCAGTGGTATTACACTGGTGTTGGAATCTATCCAGCTTGCACAGCGAGCAAGAGGGGGAGGCTCCATAAGCTTTGCTTGGGGAGGGGGCGACGCAAGCCCCGGTCATAGAATTTCTTCCAAAATTGTTTTATTCCCCGCTCTATCTTTTCGGGTAGCTTGCGACCCTTTCTGCTACAATTCTACTACAGCCCTATTGGGTCTTGCAGGTCGGATGCCATTGTGCAAAGAAAAAGTATTGAATCTACATTACACTACAAAGCTTTAATATCAGTCAATGTTGAAGGCGAATGATTGCTTTTTTAAACATAGAACATTAAAATATCTAAGTAGTTTGAACAGTACTGATAGCCAATGAATGACCAGCTTTCTTTGAAGGTATTTATTCCCAATCAGATTGATTATCATAACTTCTCAAGCACGAGCACCATAAAGATCTTAGGTTAGTACCCTAATTCTGCCAGCCTCTCCTCGCTTATTCCGACAAAGTGTGCAACTTCATGCACCACGGTGATTTCGATCTGTTTCTCCAGTTGCTCCTTTGTCCCACACATCTCTTCGAGAGGTTCCTGGAATAAGATGATGGTATCAGGAAACAAGGGGGGCGACGTGACCAACCGATCGATCAATGAAACTCCCCGATAGAGGCCAAGGAGTAGTTCGTCTGAAGGCAATCCCATCTCCTTTAGCATCTTTTTTGTTGGTCGTTTCCGCACCGCAATCACCAAGTTATCGAGATACTGCCGTATCTCCAGGGGTATTCGTCGAATCGTCCTCTTCACGATCCTGTCAAATTCTTTCTCGCTCAGTTTCATTTGTTCCAGATGCTATGTTGTTTATGGCGCAGCACATACCACACTTCGATTTTACCATCATAGCATAGCAATGTATATCTCTTTGTATAAGTCACACACATAAATTCCTCTCATCATCTCTGCGTAAGGAATGAATAACTTATTCTATTCATGTGGAAATGTACCTTGTAGTTCGGGACAGCATTGGAATTGTGTGGGTATAGGAAGTAACACTTATTTCAAGTAACCCCGATTTTATGGGTACAATGATTTTGCGGGTATACTTTCTATCTTATTGTAATTGATGGTTTTTTCTGGCGGAAGTGCATGGGAATCGAACCCACCCACCAGCTCGTCACCGGTGCACTGGTTTTGAAGTCAAAAAACGCATAAATTAATACTTCCCACAGACCCTTGATAATCACTGTAAAACCTTGATTGTTAAGGGTCTATCTTTATTTAGCATGTCAGATAGAGTCAGCAGAAATCAGATAGAAACTTATCTTCACAGGCACAATTCAGGCACAATTTCTTATTCAAATCTGTAGTTAAACCAAAACAAAAAAATATGAAAAGGAGCGTACACAATGAATAAAGAACAAAGAGAGGCAGCTAAAAAGCAAATGTATAAACATGCTTATGACAGCATAGTACAGAACCCGGCATGGAGTAATTTTCTACCAGTGATAGCAGAATTTGCAACGAGAGGTATTCCACAAGATCAGATTATACCAAAGGAAAATGTTTTTACTTTCACTGCTTGGAAAGCACTGGGAAGGTATGTTCGCAAAGGTGAGAAAGGTGTAAAGATTGCGATTTGGAAAGAGGTACCGGGAAAGAAATCAGAACCACAGTTTGACGAGAATGAAAAGCTAATCCCATCAAATGAAAAGGACATACACAGTCTTTATTGTGTCGGAGCCACGGTATTCCATATCTCTCAGACCGAACCATATAATCAAGCATAGGAGGGAGTAAGATGAAAAACGCAGAAGAATTAAAACAATTCATAAGCTTATCAGAATTAAGAGCAATGAAAGAGCACACCAGAGGTGAAGAAGGTGCATTTTTCAGGAAGATGATAAGGGATTTAAAAGCTACTATTGCTAATATGCCAAAGACCTATGAAACCGAAGGACAGGGAGATGATGCGATGGTTACGCTTCATTACTTCAAGGGTGGTAGTGATTGGTGGATCATAGAGAAAGATATGCTTGATGAGCAACTTCAGGCTTTCGGTTTTGCATGTTTGAACGGTGACACAGAAAATGCAGAACTTGGGTATATCAGCATTGAAGAACTTATTGAGAATGGTGTCGAACTTGACCTATATTACAAACCAGAGAAAATCGGAGATATCAAAAAGAAGTTTGGGAAAGGATACTCAAATTAGAGGTGAACCAGTACAAGAGCATTAAGATTTGAAGAAATTGACAACATACAAGACCCCACTTGGAAACAGGTGGGGCCTTGTTCTATCTATGAGGTTCCGATAAGTCTATCTCTACTACTAAAACATAATTCTAATTTATCTGGAAAAACTCTAAAACCAGTCCCGTGGTCGTGTGTTCTTCCATCTGGATATTGGCCAATACGTATATCAACTTTTATGGTTCCATCCTTTAACAATTTTATGAAATTGTTAAAATCAAAACCGCTTAAAAACCATACCTCATTGAACCAAAATTCTTCATTTTCTCCACTTCCTTTTGATTCTGCCTTTACATAAAGTAAGGCTGGTAATTTTTTTTCAAAAGATATTTTTAACATTTCTCTATCCCAGTAGCCTAATATTTCATTATTAACTGATATAAGATTGATTCTATCCCCACTTGTGTCAATTTTAAACCCAATTTTACCTTTCAATTGGTTAAACTCTAAAGCGTTCACTGTTGTATGTAGTTCTTTTCTATTATTTCCACGTTTAGAAGGATAGCCGTATTTTTGTAATAAATCTGAGTTGGCTCTTGGTGGTAAGGGTGATTTAGTAAATAAGGTTAGCATACTCGAAGCACTTTTTCTGGCTGATTTTAATTCCGCTGTTTTACAATTTGGAGTAGGGATGTTATTTTCTTCTATTCCTAAGAGGTCTTCTAATGTTTTACCAATACCTGTATTCCCTGACCTATGAGTTTTTATGTATCCTTTTTCTTTAATTAGCTTTAAGTCGTTTAAGAATTCATCAAAGGTTTTCATGGTTTCCAAAAATCCAATATATACTCAAATGTAGTGCTAAATGTAATGTAATTGCTTGGCCAGCCATAAATACCAACTTTATTTACCAATTTTCTTTTATCCCAAATTATAATATTTCTCAATTCATAGCCAACTTTTTCAAGTTTTTCAATGATATAAGAGTGAGTAGGGTATCTTCGGTTATCTTCCCATAAGTCGTTTACATTAATTACACAATGAGCTTTCGGCTTTAAAAGTGGCAATATTCCTTTGTATATTTCGCCAAGCGCTTCCGCATATTCTTGTGGTTTCATGGTGCCAAGGTCACGTTTATTGTTTGAATACTGTTGAACTTTTTTAAAATATTTATTTTCTCGTAGATTACCTCGGATGCTTTTATTTAATCTTTGGTGATTCAACATATTAGCATAGGGTGGTGATGTGACCGCTAAAGCGATGGTTTCAGTTTCAAAGTAAAGCGATATATTCAATGCATCATCAAGTATTGCCATCTGTTGGGTATTACAAAAGTTTAATGGTTCTTGTGACAACCTTTTCTTGGTAAAATCAATATATTTTTCGTTTAAATCAAATCCTACAGCATTTCTTTCAAGGTCTCTTGCTGCTAATAAAGTTGAGCCAATACCAGCAAAAGGGTCAAGCACTAATTCTCCTTTATGCGTAAAGAGTTCAATACATTTTTTAGGTAGTGAAATAGGGAAAACCGCTGGATGAATATCTTTCTCTCTTATATCCCGTTTTTCATAAAAAAATTCCCATACAGCTACTTGTTGTTTAACCCACTCTTTTGCGTTTAAACAGTTTATGTGCGTAGGCTTACAATCGCATAAACGATTATAGCCAATGTTTAATTGTTGATTTTCTTTTTTTGCCAGCTCCATATGTCAATTATAAAAAATAGATACTGTTAAAGCAACCTAAAAAAGGTGGTGTGTCAGTTTACGGATTGAAACATGGCATAGATTTCTTTTATAAGTAAAACAAAATTTCAGGAAGAACTTATATCCTCAATTATCTCCCAGCAGTCTTTCTCTCACAAACTGCTCTATCGTTGCATTTTTAGGTAGCTCCCTCCTCTCCACCAATTCATCCTTATCATTATAAAACAACACGAACAGTTTGTAATCTTCATCTACAAATTCTATTGAGTAGTATTTGCTGTCATCGGGGTTCATGTCTTCAATACCTACTTTGATACCCCTCTGAATGCTGCTTATGTTTATACCAGTTTTCAATATATATCCCTGCAAGTTGTTTTGATTTAATGATGAGAATATTTTCTGCATTCTTTTCTTCTGCTGCTTTGGTAAAGTTAAATGATCCGGTAATCACTGTTTCTTTGTCAATGACCATTACCTTGTTGTGTGCAATTGCGTGTTTATCATCTATGTAGGTAGGTATCTTTGAATTTGCTAAAAAGGTAGCTGAAGTATATTTTTCTCTCCTCTGGCTTTTATCGAGTATTACTTCAACGCTTACAGCTCTTTTCTTTGCATTAATCAAAGCTTTTGCTATGGGTGCTGAGGTAAATGAATATGCTTGGACAAGGATTTCCATATTAGCATTGTCTATCTCTTTAATGATTGCTTGAGTAGCTCCACCGTTGGGGCTGAAAAAGATTTGGACTGGTGTGTTGTTGAGGTTGAGGTCAATGCTTTGAGCGTATGAAACGAAAGATAAAAGAATAACTCCAATTGCTAATAGCTTTTTCATGCGATGCTCTCCTTATTGGCATTTTAACACAACATTGAAGAGAGTTATAGAGAATTGAGCAAATCAACTCACCTGTGTATTTAGATAAAAAGAATGTACATAAGAATCAAGATTAAAAAAACCTTGAAGGGGTATCAAATAAAAATACTGTCAAGTATTTATTTTAGTAAGTATCACTTTCTTTTTTATGACCGCACTACACACAACAATGCATTAATTGACCATGTCCAGTTTTAATATATATACAAAATGTCCAAGAGGTTTCGTAAAGGGATTCGTTTCAAAACTTGATATAAATAATAATACTCAATGACCTTAAAGTGTTATAGCTAAATGGGGTCATTATATTAATTCGTTAATTGCATATCATATATTCACTACTTGTACCTATCTTTTTCAGTAAAATAGACATTATTTTGTGTAAAAACAGGGATATTTCTGCATTTTAATACCCAACTTTGTTTTTTTATCATGACTTAAGCAAGTCATAGGTATCATTTATGTTACCTGCATTCGGTGTTTTTACCATTATTAAAATCATATCATCTTTGTAACACTTTGCTTTTTCTCTGAACTACACGGACGAATAATTATAGCGCAAACGCATTTCGTTTTTTACCCTCAGCTTTTCTCATAGACAAACAAAAAAAGAAGGGAGGTGATGGCCGATGGAAATTCTTTGGATTTTATTTATGGTATGGTTACTTTTTGGAAAGAGGTAACCTAATAATGGGGCCGAAGGACAGGCCCCTTTATTCTTGTCTAACGACTATTCGTAAATAGCCTTCAAAGAACATTAGTTGAATTACTATTTTCTTATTTTTTCAAATCTGGTATCATCAACCAGAGAAAGAAAATCCATGACTGATAATGTATCTTCTTTAGGCACTATCTATTATATTGACCGCCTCACTCTCAATATCAGAGAAAATTTGAGGACTATTAGAAGTATCATCAATGCTAATCATTTGGAAAATTATGGTAGAGGATTTACGTTAAGGAAGCCAAATGAGGCAACAAGGTTGCTTGGCTACAAATCACAACTCAATGTGGAAGTTCCAAAAGATGAACTTTACCCTGCATTGTCTAACATACTCAAAGGAATTGAGTATTCAATCTTTTCCGTTGAGATTGCTCGTGACACATTGTACCAAACAGAATTTGATACAATAAGAAAATCAAATATTATTAACAAAACCTTACGAAAAAAATGGAGTATTGCTTGGGTATATGACGCATTCAAAGATTTACAAAGGTATCTCAGTAGAAGAAGACCCCCGCACAGTGAAGAACTTTATCATTCAAAGACAAGTTATGCTGGAGGAAAAAAATTTAAGTACAAAGTGTATGATCGTATATCGAAGATAGCTAACCAGCCTTGCGTTCACTGTGAATGGACAATCGTTGGTTCACCAACTGTAAAAAAGAAGGTTGATGTTAAGACTTTACGTGGTTTAGCTAATCTTGACGTAAAAGAGAAGTTTTCAAAGTTCTACCAAAAGTTTATTTCATACGAAGAAATTGACAATGAAAAGCATGGTCGATTTATTCAAAATATGTCACCGAGATCAAGGCACGCCGGAGTCATGAGGAATGGCATACGTGCGGGAGCTAAAAAGATGATACCACGTGGGGCCAGCAATCAATTTGTGCGTGCTGAATCAATTGATAGTTCTGCTAAGTTAAGAAACTACTATGCTTTACAGAAAAAAAATATTAAAGAAAAACTCAATAGAGGTGAACCTCTTTCTATTCGTGAAAAAAAGATTCTTAAATTGAGTTATAGAAGGTTCAACACTTTTTTTAAACCAATAGAAGACCCTCTATCAAATGCTCCTGTAACTACTCTTACTATTACTACACATGTTCAATAACATATTACAATTAAATAACTATTTCCCTCACTTTTTTACTGTATAATTAGTAGATTCTGTTACCCACTTACTGCAAGAATATTTAATATCCCATGTTGTAGCTTCATCATAGTAGTAGCCTTATCATACAGTTCCTTATAATAATAGGGTCCAAAGTGACAAAATATTTATAACCTTTATGTGTTATCTCAAGCATTTCTGTTGTCTACAGTATTTTTATTACCTCTGACAGCAAAATACAGGTTGGTTTAGTGTTATCTCAAATATTTCTGTAGCCTTTACTGTAAGGTTATTTATTATCTTCATGTGTACCCTATGATATTTCTGTAACCTGATATTTTTTATCTCATATCCAGTACAGGAAAAAATAAAAGTTTTATTACATTATATTGTGATACCTCAGTGTTTCTGTACTTTATAACTACAAGAATATTTGTTACCTCGTGTTTTTTATTACCTATCCTATGAGGTACAGGTTGGTTCAGTGTTACCTCATGTTTTTTCTATATACCCCTTTTATCTACAGAATTACTTCATGCTGAAAAGTACCTCATATTGTACCTTCGTTTTATACCTCAATACATGTTGATTCAGTTGTATCTACAACATTTCTACTGCTACCTTCACGAGTACCCTGTAGATTTCTATTATCTCACGTGTACCCTCTATGATATTTCTGTACCTCGCTGTAAAATACATATTTTTTCTATGATACCTCACTGTTCTGTAAGCTCTAACTGGAAATATATTTAATACCTTCATATGTACCTCTATATTTCTGTACCTCTTTAAGATTACATATTTTACATTCTATGATACCTCTCGACTTCTCTGTACCTCACTGTAAGGATATTTATTATCTTCATATGTACCCTATTTATTGTGATATTTCTGTACCTCATTCTGCAAAATACATATTTTTTCTATGATACCTCGCTGTTTCTATGCTATCTCAGCATTTCTGTACCTCAGCATTCCTGTACCTCATACCTTAGGGTACCTGTTTTTTCTTATTGTACCTCAAAATCTATACCTCATACCGTAAGGTACCTACTGCTTTTATGGTACCTCATGTTTTGTACCTCACATTTGAAGATACCTCGCTGTAAGGTACCTCATGTGACTGCAAAATATATTTAATGCCTTCCTGAAGATTGCTTGCATTTGCAAAAGTGACGTATATTTTTACTTGTTTCAGAAAAAAGTCAACCCAAAGCAAACCCAAACGATTTGGGACACACTTTTTAACTCATCCTAATCAAGTTTCTTGGATGTTTCGGTCATAAAATCATCTACATAAGTGTGGTCACTGCCTGCGACAGTGTCAATCTTATAATTTATGGACGTCCCCTCATTCCCTAATTGAAGAACATGCTCAATTTCTCTTATTATTTCTATACTTTAAATTTACCAAATTTGTAACAAAGAACATGAAAAAGATTATCGTAATTAACAGTTGAGAAATAATAAGATAACTCTGCCAATCGCACTTTGCATTCACTGGAAAATAGTTGGTGGTAAAAACTGACATAACTGTTTTGAATGCATTAACCTTATCTGTGCTTATCCCATAATGTAAATAGAAGAAGGAATAAATGCATGTTATTTCGAATATATTGAACATAGTTAAAATAACTATTCTATTAAATGATGAAACATTTTGTTTAGTTATATTAAAACCAATTTCACTTATGATCTGAAATTTCGATATCATCACTGCAACGAGACGCCAAACAAGATAGCTTATAGCAAATTTGTAAATAGCGTTGCTTGAAAGAATGAAATTACCTTTGGAAAAATAAAAACAGCAAAAAGATATTGCTGTATAAAAAACAACAAGTGAATCTACGCAAGTCCTGTAAACGGAATTTTTATTTGAAAATATTGTCCTACATACGTTCTGCAAAAAATCTATATTATAGTAAATAAAATAAATTAAACTCAGAAAGAACCATTCTATAAGGCTTACCGTTTTAAACTTAGAACTTATCCGTAAATAGTGTTTTATTTGTGAAAACCATTTGAAATTAAAGCATATTATTTTATTTACGGATAAGTTCTTAACCTTCTTTCTATCAGATTGGTTGATTCGATAGATACTATTAGCAATTTCTTTCTTTAAGAGACAGTGACATTGACAATAGAGAACAATTGGTATTATGACTGCGTTTATGGATAGTTGACCTATAATAAAAACTTTATAAATAAATGGATGATGCCAAAAATAGACCAGACAAGGTATAATTATTAAACTACCTATAATATTTTCAAAAAGGGGGAAAAGAGGTATTTTATTATATTTAAAAATCAGTGTTCTCAAAACTTTATCTATTTTCTCTGTATTTTATTTATTTTACAAGAGAAAAGTTTGTTGCAGTACTATTAAAACCATTCGCAATGTTGCATATCAAGAGGAAGCAGTAAAAACAGCATTACAAGAAGAATTTGACAATACACACAGGGTTTACAGAATAACCGAAGTGCTATTCTTCACCCCAAACCTTGTTAGGTAATTCTGAAACAGGATATAAAGGTAAAAGAGTAGTGATTTTGTTTGTATATATATAAACGTAAAAATCTATCTTGTCTGATTCTGTTCTTTCTCTTCCAGTACCTTTATTCTTTCATCTAATTTCTTTATGGTGATTCGATGTTTTGTATTCATTCCAATATAGCAAGGTTTTTTGACACATGAAAACACAAAGAATATATGGGCACAAAATGGGCACATACCTTTGTGAACTGTTGTTGGTAAACTGTTTGCAAAGATACACTGGATTACTTAACCAGTGTAGACACTAAGACCAGATTTAACCTCTAAAGCTTTCCTTGACAAATTGTACTTAATACCAGTACCCCAAAAACGTAAAGCAGAACCTAAATACATTGAGCGAAAAGGAGGTGAGACATTAGAAAGTGGTAACACAAAAAAATAAAAGGAGGTAGTAAAAGATGGGTAGTATTTATAAACGTGGAAAAATTTTCCATATCAAGTATTACAGGAGCGGTAAGTTCTATAGGGAGAGCACACATTCAGCAAAAGAATCCGATGCTAAAAGACTTCTCAAGTTAAGAGAAGGTGCTATTGCAGAGGGAAGGTTCCCTGGTCTTAAGGTTGAGAAAACCACTTTCAATGAGTTAGCAAAAGATTATATTAACGATTACAAGATTAACGCTAAGAAGTCCCTTGAAAGAGCAGAAATTAATGTGAAGCACTTAAAGGGGTACTTCGACAATTACCGTGCTAACAACATCACGACGCAGGTTGTCAAAGAGTACATCAATAAAAGACGTGAGCAGCGTGCAAGCAATGGCACAATCAACAGAGAACTTGCAGCATTGAAACGAATGTTTTCTCTCGGTGCAAAAAATACACCTGTGAAGGTACTAAATCCTCCACATATCCCAATGCTGAAAGAGAACAACATCAGAACAGGGTATTTTGAAATTGACGAGTATCTACGTTTAAGGAATACCTTACCTGAATACCTGAGACCGGTTTTGATAATGGCGTATCACACAGGTATGAGGAAAGAAGAAATCTTGTCCCTAACATGGAAAAAGGTAAATATCTTTGAGCGGAAGATTACACTGGAGGCTGGTACAACAAAGAATGATGAATCAAGAATCATTTTTCTGTTCGGTGAACTTTATGAAACAATCCTTAATCAGAAGCGGATACATGAAATTCATTATCCTCAATGTCAGTATGTTTTCTTCAGAGAAGGTCAGAAGATTAAAGATTACCGCAAAGCTTGGAAGAGTGCATGTCAGGAAACCGGACTTGAAGGCAAGTTGTTACACGATTGCAGAAGAACAGCAGTCAGGAACCTTACGCGAGACGGAGTTCCTGAAAAAATCGCTATGAAGTTGACAGGACACAAAACAAGGTCAGTTTTTGACAGATACAACATTGTGAGTGAAGATGATTTGAAAAATGCTTGTGAGCGTTTGTCTTCAAGGCACAGAGAGAATGTGGAAGCTATCGAACAGAATAGGCACAATTTAGGCACAATTCATAAAGTAAGTTAAAAACAATGTTTTTAATTAAGAACACCATGTAATGGAAACCATTGATTTTATTATGGCGGAAGTGCATGGGAATCGAACCCACCCACCAGCTCGTCACCGGTGCACTGGTTTTGAAGACCAGGAGGCCCACCAGGCGCCTTGGCACTTCCATGTCAATAATGTATTAAATGTAGTCTGTAATGTCAATTGACAAGTAAAGTTTCGGAATGGAATATTTTGGTTGCGGGGTCTGGATTTGAACCAGAGACCTTCGGGTTATGAGCCCGACGAGCTACCAAACTGCTCCACCCCGCTGTGTAATGTTCAATAGGATAATGGAAAAGAATTACAAAGTCAATACTATTGTGCATTTTTGCTATAAAAGGTAATATCCAGAAAATATATTTTTTACAAACTATTTATTTAATGAGAGAGTAATTTTATGCTACAATAGATTTTGATAATATTCACATACCAGTGAACAGGCTTTCCCATGGATAAGAAAAGCACAACAGGATATATTCAATTTACTGATAACAACCAAATCAACTTGCTGGTGAACCGGCTTGTGCAGATTGGTGCAGCTCTGTCTGCGGAGAGGAACCTCGAACGTCTTTTTGAAATGATCGTGGATGAGGCACGAAATTTTACCAACGCCGATGGTGGAACCCTTTATATCATGTCTGACGATGAAACAGAACTCCAGTTTGCCATCATACAGAACAGCACACTCAATGTCCGTATGGGTGGAACAGGTGGAAAAATTACCTGGCATCCAGTGAAACTGAAGAATCCTGATGGGAGCCCCAATTATGCCAATGTATCGGCATACGCAGCACTTTCAGATGAGGTGGTGAATATCCCTGATGTCTACGATGCAGAAGGGTTCAACTTTGGGGGTACACGGAAGTTTGATGCCGGGACCGGATACCGCTCAAAATCAATGCTCGTGGTACCCATGCGAAACCATGAAGATGATATTATCGGGGTTCTCCAACTGTTGAACTCCAGGGATACATTGACAGGGGAGGTGATTACCTTTTCCCTCGAGAGTCAGAAGATTACGGAATCTTTAGCCTCCCAGGCAGCGATAGCCCTCTCCAACAGCCGGCTTATCCTTGACCTTGAGGAACTCTTGGAATCTTTTATTAAAGCTATTGCTACCGCTATTGATGAAAAATCACCCTATACCGGTGGCCATGTGAGGCGGGTTGCAGAACTTACGATGGTCATAGCGAAGAAGATCAATGAGACAAAAGAAGGGCCATACGCTCATATCTATTTTAACGAAGATGAATTGAGGGAACTCCGGATTGCTGCATGGCTTCATGATGTGGGCAAAGTCACTACTCCAGAATATGTTGTGGATAAAGCGACCAAATTAGAAACTATTTTTGACCGCATTGAGATCCTGAAGGCCCGTTTTGAGATAATGAAGAAGGAACATGAGGTAGCATTAATGAAACAAGGGATTGCTTATCAAGAGACTCAAGGATCAGAAAACCTCCCTTCCAGCAATAATGACTATGTGAAGACATTGGAAGAATATCTCCGTTTTTTAGTAAATGCAAATGATGGCAGCGAATTTATGCCAAAAGAGATGATTGAAAAAGTAAAAAATATTGCCCAGGAACAGATAGTTATGAACGGAAAAAAACAACCCCTGCTCACTGACAATGAGGTATATAACTTAAGTATCCAGCGGGGAACCCTGAATGATGAGGAAAGGGAGATTATAAACAACCACGCTGTTGTGACCCGCAAGATGCTTGCACAGCTTCCTTTCCCAAAAAAGTTACGATCTGT
>CAIJOT010000225.1 GCA_903822335.1 uncultured delta proteobacterium | reverse complement strand
CGGGTACAGGAGGACCACCATTCTTCTTCGCCGTGAATTGAAGGAGCGAGTGAATCACAAACGGATATATCGGATAATGAAAATCAATCATCTCCTGTTACCGAAACATACGGGGAGGCCAACACACCTTCATGAAGGGACGATCATTACCCTAAAAAGCAATATGCGCTGGTGCTCCGATGTCTTTGAGATCCCCTGCTGGAGTGGGGAGAAAGTCAGGGTAGCCTTCAGTATGGACTGTGCTGATCGGGAGATCATGAGCTATATCGCCACAACAGGGGGTATCTCCGGGGAGACAGTGAGAGATCTTATGGCAGAATCCATTGAATACCGCTTTGGTATCGTAGACCAGATTCCCCACGCTATCCAGTGGTTAAGCGACAATGGTTCTGCCTATACTGCCCATGAGACAATACGCTTTGCGAGAATGATGGGGCTCGAGGTTTGTACGACACCATACTATAGTCCTGAATCCAACGGGATGGCTGAATCCTTTATAAAGACCTTTAAACGGGATTATGTTACACTACATGAATTATCGAATGCAGTGACAGTGATGGAACAATTACCCCACTGGTTTGAAGATTATAATGAATATCATCCCCATAAGGGATTGAAGATGAAATCACCGAGGGAGCACAGAAGGGAATTAAATAAGTTAGAAGGGTGTCCGGTTTGATAGGGGCAACTCCAGCCATGGTTTAATCAAATGCTAAATACCACACCTTATGAACGTTGCCAAATAACTAAACCAAGGGTTGCCCCCTATGTATGATATTTCTCATTTACATAGGCCATGGCTTCATCTATTGCTTTTGCTGTTAAATCCAGATCTTTTTCGGTGTGCCTGTAGCTGATATATGCATGATGGTGTGGGGTAAAAAAGAAGCCTCTGCGGATAAGCTGAGTGTAGAAATCATCCCGTCTGCCTTTCTGAGTATTTGCTTCATCCTTCTTGAAGGTTATCAAAAACATCGGCGCAACACCGCTTAATTCGGCCCCAACGTCATATTTGTTAATGATGTCCTGGATCTTTTTCAGAAGACGGCCGCCTTTTTCCCATATATTGTCAATCACATTGTCACGTTCCAGAATTTCAATGGTTTTTAGAGCGGCAATATACCCGTCACTGTTCGGGAAGAAGGTTGAAGAGATAAAAAGCTTAGATGCTGCAGCCATCATAACGTCAACTTTTCCGGTTACAACACTTATCGCGTATCCGTTGGCCATTCCTTTTCCAAGGACCGTCAAATCGGGGGTGACTTTATAAAGTTCCTGTGCTCCACCCATTCTGAGCCTGAAACATGTGCGGACTTCATCAAAGACCAGAACTGCACCATATTTGTTGGCGATTTCTCTCACGCCTTCAAGGAACCCGGGTGCAGGCACTTCCATCTTTTGATGGAGAGGATGCCCAAAAGGTGTCATAATGATGGCGGCTGTCTGATTGCCATATTTTGCCATCAAATCCTCGAGTTGAGCGAGATTATTGTAATGAAATTCATGTACATCCTCGTAGAACTTTTCAGGAATGCCGCCTTTCATCTCAACACACCAGTCATGCCAGCCGTGGTAGCCGCAGCGCATAACCTTAATCCTGTTTGTGTATGCCCTTGCAATACGGATGCTTGCTGTAGTGGCATCTGAACCGGTCTTTAAAAAGATGCTCAATTCTGCACTTGGAATGAGTTTGGTAAGTTTTTTCGCAAGCTCATTCTGATACCTCTGTGTGAGCGAGAAGCAGAAGCCTTTGTCTTTTATCTGCCTGATAACAGCGTCATCAACTTCTTCTTCCCTGTAACCCAGGATAATCGGCCCATAGCCGCAGAGGAAGTCAATATATTTATTCCCATCAACATCGGTCAGTCTGCAGCCTTTGCCGTATTCAAGAAAAATCGGATACTCTCCCATGATAAAATCACCTGGTTTTCTGGCACCGAGGACTCCGCCGGGAACCAACGTTTTTGCCTCTTCAAAAAGCTCCTGACTTTTCGTTATGTTCAATTTTTTAACTTCTTTCATAGATATTACCCTCCTTTGTCTTGGTTGAGTAAAGGTTGAGTCGTTGAGTTGGGTTTTCCCTTATTCACCTCACTTACCTCTGCTTCATCCATGCCCCAATGCAAGCATAGATCTTATTGTTTCCGTTTGATGGATCCTGGCGCCCCTTTGAAGTAATACCGCAAGGAATTTTTCCGGATTGATGCAGCCTTCAGGGGCTACCACACCTTTTACCGTAACTTCGCCGGCATCCATCATGAGAGCGGCGATCGAGGCAGGAAGTCCTGTTCCCGGTGCCATCCTGCCTACTATGTCGGCTGTATATGTCACCTGTTTTCCTTTTCTCTCCCCCTTTACGATAACTTTTAAGCCGGAAGCAGCGGGTCCGTTATCTCTATCTTTGGGAATTGTCTCCCATAGTTTTAAAGTCAAATCATAGGGCACCACCTTTGTACCCTTGACCTCTATTGGCTCCGTACCGAGAAAACCTGTCTCTTTCTGCTCCTTGATCAGTTCGTCTACCCATCCCGGTATGAGCGCACCTTTGATAACTACCTTTTTTACCCCCTCGATGTAGCGGGGTATTGTGATTGGCTGAGGATGACCCACATAGCGAACAACACATGTGCCGAGAGGTTCAAGAAATTGCGCCGTCTCCTCACCGGTGCCACCCTCTACGTATTCCAGTTTACCGTCGAGATACTGGGGAATTCTGCCTGTAACCATATGGAGGCTGTGATCCCAGGCTGCACCCGCAAGCTCTGCGATACTTACTACCCAGAACAGGTGTATCTCATCAACACGATCCAATTGGTTTGCGTACCACTTTACTAATACATTGTTTGTTCCCGGATCCGATCCCATTCCTGTCAGAACGGTTATTCCTGCCTCTTTTGCAGCTTTATCAATGTCAGCAGAAGAAAAAAGAATGGGGACAGCCTCATAGTCATCGCAAATATCTATATAGTTGACCTTCGCTTCAACGGCTGCCCTCGCTACCGCTACAGCCGTTTTATAGAATGGCCCTGCGCAGTTGATAACAACGTCAACATCCCTGATTGCGCTGACCATACCGTTGTGATCGTTTACATCAATTCTGATGAGCGATACCTTGTCGCTGGCACGCAACTTGTCCTGCACTCTACCCGGGTCTGTATTTATGTCCCCTAAAATGACTTTCTTAATCCGCTCCTGTTTAATAAGGTCCCGGGCAACTCCCTGACCCATACCCCCGGTTCCGCCTAAAACTAATGCTCGCATTCCAACTCCCTCCTTTAGATTATAATTTTCTCATATGGGTATCATTTCTTGTTAATATCGAAATCCCCTTCCAGAAGTTCGGTAAGCACCCCGTGGAGCTTATTGGGGTGGTGTACGAAGGCATATCGGGTCCCGAAGAGCTCTCTTGGTTTGTTATCAATAAGTTTGATGTTTTTTTCTTTAAGCTCCTGCATTGCCTTTGAAAGGTCATCTACTTTGTACGATATAAGGAAGGCGCCTTCTCCTCTGTTATCGATGAATTTAGCAACTTCTCCATCCGGTGCAGTTGATTCCATAAACTCTACAGCCACTTCACCTATATAATACCGTGCTACTTTGATTTTTTCTGATTCCGCAGTATATTCACATGTTGGCATTAACCCGAAATCTTCTCTATATATCCTTTTCGTTTGTTCAAGGTCTTTTACCGCAAAACAGATATGGTCAATCTTCTCTATCTTCATTCCTTCACCTCTTACCTTTCAAACCCGTATCTCGTCTTTTAACTCTTCACGCTTCACTGTTACTTCAGTGAATAGTCGTTAGCGAATAGTAGTCAGTTAAAAACCCATTTACTATTCACCATTCACTATTTACAACAATCCAGTATCGAGTATCCAGCCTGCGCTTCACGGATTCTGTTCACCTTTTACCTTTTTCTCTATTGCATTTAATATCTTATCCGGTGTAAGCGGAAATTCTTTAATATTGACACCAATGGCATTACAGATGGCGCCACAATAAGCCTGGGCTGCTGACATTGCAATGGACATTCCTGCCTCTTTGGCCCCGTATGGCCCGTTCGGATCAATGGTTTCAACAATAATATTATTGATTCTGGGCATATCGATGGCCAGCGGCACCATATAGTCAAGCTGGTCAGGGTTTAATACCCTTCCGTTATACCAGAGAATATATTCGCTCAGCATACCACCCTGTCCACCCATAGCAATACCACCCTCGAATTGACCTTCGATTACTTTCGGGTTAAGCGCATATCCTACATCCTGGGCGGCGGTAACTTCAAGGACATCAACCTTTCCTGTCTCAGGATCAACTTTCACTTCAGTGATTACCGTACCAAAAGAAAAGGTCTCAGAAAGCTGACCGGAGGGGTTTTCCACCCATTCACGCTTGCTATCCACCTTAGGCCAGTAGGATCCTTCACCGCTGATTGACTCGTTCCGGCTTAATGCTATCCTGATTATCTTCGATAGGGATATGGATTTATTCGGACTTTTTTCAATATAAATTTTCCTATCCTTAACAGTGAGCTCATCAGGGCTTGCCTTGAGGGCCTCTGAGGCTATCTTTAAAAGTTTATTTTTTGCGTCCTGGGCAGCGAGCCTCACAGCATTGCCTCCGATAAAGGTCTCACACATCGAGTATGATCCGGGATCGCTTGGCGTGACCTCTGTATCAGCATTGATAAGCTGAACGTCACACACACCTAATCCTAATTCTTCAGCAGCAATTTGAACAATCATATTGTCGTTACCTTGGCCATTGTCGACAATACCTGTTATGACTGTAATCCCGCCTTCTTCATTGAATTTAATAAAGGCCTGTGAACCTCCCCTGATCCCCATGGGAAAACCGGTTTGCACTGAGTTGCAACCGATGCCTATTCCGTGATATGGGGGAAGTTTGCCCCATTTTTCATTCCAGCCCGCTTTTTCGCCGGCTTTAAGAATCGTTTCCGTCATACCACAGCTCGCAACATATGATTTGGTAGGTGTAAACTCACCGACCTTTCTTGCATTTCTGAGACGCATTTCAAGGGGATTAATCCCCAGTTCCTGGCCTATCATATCAAGCTGCAGGTCAACACCACAGGCAAATGCCCTTCCATGTGTTCTAAACATCCCCCGGATAGGTTTATTTGTAAAGACCCTGTAACCATTATACCTCACATTTTCCATTTGATATGCCTGTTCCATACACAGAAATGGAACGCTTACCGCTATGGGGCCGGTACTGCTGTATGCACCACCATCCATGTGACATGTTATATCACGTGAGATTACCCTGCCCTCTTTATTTACCCCTGTTTTTATTGTGGCAATCATGGAATGTGCCTGCCGTGTGGCAATGGAATTTTCCTCCCTTGTATAGACAAGTTTGACAGGTCGCTGGGATTTTCTGGCAAGGAAGGCACAAATCACATCTGCAGGAGAAATCTCGGAACGTCCGCCAAATGCACCACCTATAGCAATCTTCCTCACCCTTACTTTGTTTAAGGGTATTTTAAGTACGTTTGATAAGGGTTTTGCCTTCAAGTGAGGACCGGCATTGGGCATCCAGATTTCAAGGCTGCCGGTATGATCGTATTGTGCAACCACAGCATAAGGCTCTCCCTGAAAATATGAGTCCTCCGGCGCTGTGAATGTATCTTCCCTGACACAATAAGACTCTCCAAATCCCTTTACCACATCGCCAACATCAATATTTACATGGATATTAATGTTCCCCGGATGATCCTGGTGAATCAGTGGTGCACCGGATTCAAGTGCTGATTTGATATCGAATACTGCCGGAAGTTCTTCATATTCTACTTTAATGAGTTTCAGTGCCTGAATTGCCGTGTCTTCATCAACTGCCGCAACCGCAGCAACCTCTTCACCTACATAACGAACCTTATCCGTCGGCAGGAACTGCTGGTCCTGTGTATAACGGAAAACACCCCATTTGTCAGCACATGTGTCTTTCGCTGTTATAACAGCCTTAACACCTTGAAGTTTTTCAGCTTTTGATATGTCAATCTCAAGGATTTTTGCATGTGCATGAGGGGACCTTAGAACCTTACCGATAAGCATACGGGGGAGCATGAGGTCAGAGCTGAATCGGGCCTGTCCTGTTGCCTTTAAGGGCGTATCTATTCTTTTCATGCTTTTTCCGATAAGCGAAAAATCACCCATATCTATTCCCTCCCCCTTTTTGATAATGCTTTTACTGCTTCAACTATCTTTGCGTATCCGGTACAACGGCAGACATTCCCGGAGATGGCGAACCTGATCTCTTCTTCTGTGGGTGCAGGATTGTGATTGAGGAGTGAATGGGCCGTCAGTATCATCCCGGGACTGCAGAATCCACATTGTATTGCGTGATGTTCGATGAATGATTCCTGGACAGGGTCGAGCTTTTCGCCTTTTGCTAATCCTTCAATTGTGGTTATTTCTTTATTTTTCACCTCTGTGGCGAGCAGAAGGCATGACCTTACAGGAAGGCCATCAAGCAATACAGTGCACGCCCCGCAGGCTCCTTCACCGCAACTCTCCTTTGTTCCGGTCAATAATAAGTCATCTCTTAAAATCTCTAAAAGGGTGCGGTTCGGGTAAGTAATAATTTCGTATTTATCACCATTGATTTTCAGTGTTAACATGATTTTTTTCATAATTACCTGTCCTTTCTTAAATCTTTCAGTGCCTTCTGAATTGCCCTTTTTGTATATATTATTGCCATTTTTCGCCGGTATGAAGCAGGCACAGGCAGGTTATCAACAACTTCAACAAATTGAAGAACCGCCTCTGATGCCTCCTCAATGTCTTTATTCGATGGTTTTTTCCCTTTAAGTGCTTTGGATACCTTATCAATGATCTTTGGAGATGACCCTGCAGCGCCAAGGACAATACGCGCATCAATTACTTCTCCATTCATATTTCCAGACACAAACACTGCAGAAGACATTAACGGATATTCAAGGCTCTTCCTGATTCTCAGTTTTTCATAAGCAGAAGAGTATTGTCCTTTTGGGATGGGGATTATAATATCCGTGAGAAGTTCGTTCTCCCCAATTGAGTGCGGATTTTCACCTTTGCCTGTGAACAGATCGGAAATTAAAATAGTGCGTGACGAGGCACTTTTTTCCAGCTTTGCCTTCGCATTAAAAGAGATTAATGCAGGTGCCATGTCGCCCTGATAAACGCTAAAACACCGATTCCCCCCCTTTACCGCCCGGCACATATCACCACCGGCCTTATAACAAGGTTTAAGGCCATCCCTGAAAAGTTCTGACTGGTTATAGTACATACAGCGGCTGTTCTGGAGAATGTTCCCCCCGATGGTGGCCCTATTCTGAATTGGAGGAGCAGCAACTGAGTTTGCAGCTTGAGAAATACCCTTAAAGAGATCATTTATCAATGAGGATTCAATTATCTCTCGCAAGGTAGTATTGCTTCTGATTATAATCTGACCTTCGCTTTTCTTGATGCCATGAAGATTTTTTATTTTTCTCAGGCTCAAGATATATGGAGGTACAGAAAGACCGAGTTTCATTAAACCCACAATTTCAGTGCCCCCTGCAATAACCTTAACCTTTCCCTTATGTTTTTCGAGCATGGATAAGGCGTTTTTTAATGTAACCGGTTCCAGAACTTCAAAGGGCGGCAATCTCATAACCCCTCCTATTATTACAATTTTGAGTTGTTAAGCCACTAAAGCTTCATAGATCATTCTAATATACTAATATAAAATATAAAAGAAGTTTGTATACAATATACGGTACGATTAAAACTATAATTTAATTATTTTCTTTGTCAACTAAAAATTAGTTTCTTCACAGTAAGACAAAAATGGCATTGATTATGAATGATAATAAATCACCAAATAATAATGATTAGTTATACAATATATTTGAGGTAAAAATGGAACATATAGCAAGAAACATATTGTTATCAAAGGTGAATGATACAGACAACGTACTTATGGAATTCACCTCTTGTCATCATCGGGATAATCCATCTTTAATCGGGAGGAAATCGCTTCGGGAGACCAGTCGAGCCTGATCTTTGCAATAACATAAGCATACAATCTGCTATGATTCCGTCTGCGATGATGCCTCGCTTTACGACAACGTT
>CAIJOT010000224.1 GCA_903822335.1 uncultured delta proteobacterium | reverse complement strand
CTTATAAAAAGGGAGAGCGAATGATGGATCTTGTGGCTTTTCGTGAGCATCTGTACCGGTTTATTTTGTGTCTGACGTCTGCCACATCAAACATTGTCATATATCCTTCAAATCACCCATTTATAAAATCTGGCATTAGGGAGACTTATACGGAGCTTACAGAAATACTGGAAGGAAGAAAGGAGATTAAATTTGTCCTGTTGAGAAACCTTCTCGTATCTTGCGGTGTCCCTCTGAAGTTTAAAGGTCCTAGCTGGCGTGCCTTTCTTGATATGCTAATAAAAAAGAAAATCGACCAAATAATATTCTATGCAGGTCTTCCTTTCAATCAGCTTGAACAATTCATGATAGATTTCGCTTCGGATAGAAAAGATACGCTTTACTCAACAGCATTGATTAAATTCAGCAATACCGATCTCGAAGACGAGGGCAAAAAAGAGGAATTTAGCGATTACGGAAAATCGAATGATTATTTTGATAGTGTTTTAGACCTCGGGATGTTGGAACCGAACAGGATGGTCAAGGATCTTTATCAAAAGATCATGGTGGATGGCACTTTTCAAGCAGCTGTCATCTCTGAGATTGTTACGGTATTTTTGGAACAAATCCAAACGGGAGGATCATCATTGACCATGCTGGCCTCTTTGAAATCGGTTGACGAATACACATTTACCCATGCAGTGAATGTCGGCATCCTGACCATGTCATTGGCCGAATCCCTTGGTTTCAGCGACTCTCATCTAAAAGATATTGGGACTGCAGCACTTCTGCACGATGTCGGAAAAATTCAAATACCTGAAGAAATTTTACAAAAAAAGGGTGCGCTTGATTCGGGTGAACGAGGAATCATGGAGAGGCATTCCATAAATGGCGCCAGGCAACTTATGAAAATCAAAGGTCTTCCCAGGCTGGCTTTAATCGTGGCCCTGGAACATCACTTAAAGTATGATGGCGGCGGCTATCCGCACGTTAAGGAGAAATGGCAAACAAATATTGTCAGTCAAATAGTCTCTATTGCAGATGTATTTGATGCCCTTCGGACAAAACGCCCCTATCGAGAAGCGATGCCGCCTGACGATGTTGAAAGAATACTTCGTCTGGGAAGCGGTGTATCTTTCAACCCTTTTTTGCTTGAGCACTTTGTGAATTCCACTTCAAAGTGCACCACAACCTCGTAGGGCCTGACAATACACCTCATGGGGTGTATTGTAGTTAAGGCACTTCCTGGGTCTATTATTGAGCTTTTTGACGACTATTGCAATATCTTTTTCAGAGACGTTCCGAAAATCAGTTCCCTTCGGAAAGTATTGCCTCAAAAGACCATTGGTATTTTCATTGGTTCCCCGCTGCCAGGCGGCATAGGGATCGGCAAAGTAGACTTCTAATCCGGTCTTTGTTCCAAGTTCTTTGAACCGTGAGAACTCCTTGCCGTTATCGACGGTCAGGGTTTAACGAAGTCTCTGGGGGTTCTCCGGAAGGATTTGATGCTCTGTTGTGTTATAGTAGCCGCTTTTTTGTCAATGAGCTTCGCTGCCAATAAATAGCGGCATTTGCGTTCAACATGAGTGGCGAGACCGCCTGTTCCTTTTCCACCTTCCATGGTATCACCTTCCCAGTCACCGAATCGTTCGCGGGTATTAACAACGGGAGGACGCAAGTCAATGGAGATACGTCCCGGAATGAAACATCTCCCGGTACCGTAGCGCTTTTGTCTACGACACCTCTTGTGACGTCGCCGCAGATGATGATATAGATTCCCTTTTCTCCCGGCATCCTGGTATATCCATCGGTAAATGGTCTCATGGCTGATACGCATCTTGTCATCATCGGGATAATCCATCTTTAATCGGGAGGAAATCGCTTCGGGAGACCAGTCGAGCCTGATCTTTGCAATAACATAAGCATACAATCTGCTATGATTCCGTCTGCGATGATGCCTCGCTTTACGACAACGTT
>CAIJOT010000223.1 GCA_903822335.1 uncultured delta proteobacterium | reverse complement strand
TAATTATACACCATAAAATACGATTTTAAATCAAAAATGTGTCGATAATGTTCATGCTCGGTTTTTGATTGCCTTGGGGAAAACCTCTAATGCCATTGTCATGTACTCCGTTGAGGTTCAGTTGTTACCACTTGAAACACCCATGCCGACTCGTCGGCACAAATAAGAATGAAAATTCAACAGGAATAAAGGTCAAAGGAAAACGGATACACCTTGTGCCTTTAGCCTTGCGCCTTGTACCCTGCTAACGCAGGCCGTCCTCTTTTTTTGCTTCTTCCTTCTTCAACCCGCCGACTCTCGGATGGGGTCTACCACCATCTGTCACTGCCACTGCAACAATGATTTCATCAGACTTTGGTGCATCACTAACCGAAACTGTCATACCATCAAAATGGGAACGGACAAAGGCAGCATCCTTAAAATGAAGAGGGATATCAATTTCATCGCCCATTCGGCCAATCTTCTTCACAGAAGGTATAATGGCCTTACCTCCACCCACAGCATTACGTAAAGGTGTACCGAGTTTTGGGTGAAGTAATGCTGCCGCATGTTCGAGTTCACCTTTCTCCCCAACGATTGCTGCCTTTCCATAGCTCTCAACCGCTCTCTCCTTCCCTAACGCCTCTACTGCCCTCTCAGAGAGTATCTTTCCTAATTCTTCGCTGTAGTCTATAAGGGGTGTTAAGTCCTCCTGAAACTGACCTGCATAGGGATTTTTAATAATGCCGAGTGTGGCTACCTTTCTTATGGGTTTCTCAGCCTTTTTTTCACCATCTGCAAATACATCCTCTATTATGGTGACTATCTTCCTAATGTCCATGGTTCACCTCCAATGATATATTCTTATCACCACACATTGTGGTAACAATATTCCCTTTGAGAAGTATTATCACATCATAGATTACGTTATCTTTCTTCAATTTCTCCGCCACTGTTATTCCATTGTGTAAGGCCTTTTCAATTAACCCTTTATCAAGATTTCCTATACTCACTGTCACAAACTCATCAGGTATGTCTGTCAATGGATCAATTTCACATGCCTTTCTTCGTACTATCTGACCTGACTCTACATTTGTCTGGTTGCAGATAAAGGTAGCAGCAGCATCGGCAATAGCACCATTCTCTGCCAGAACTGAGCAGATATCTGCCAGGCCTAATGTGAAACTTCTTCCGCCATAACCACTCGTCGCAAATCCGTAATCTTTCAACCCTTCTATCTTTACAATATAGGGGGTTACGCTACCTGTACGAATATCACCAATGCCTATCCTGAGGGGCTTTCCGCTCAGATTAAATACAGATATATCACCACCATTATTGACTGTGATAAAATCCAGATCCTCCCTTTTCAGATATTCTTTCATAGCGTCGGATACCGCCCCCGCTACCGCCGCCATTGGGGTCAGTGTAGTTTCATCAACCATTTTCACAGCTTCAACCATATTTCTCGCAATCTCCGGGAGATGCAATACATTTTTAATCTTATACGCCTTCTGTTTTAAAACCGGAAGACATTCCCGTATATCGACAAGGATATTTCTAATACATGTTTCAAGCCTTTCTTTTTCAATTTCGTACTGTTTTTCATTCCTTTCAGCGCTTATATCAATACCTGAAGGGCCGACTTCGATATACATACAATCTTAAATGCAGTGAATAGTCTACAGTGAATAGTTTTAAAGCCTCACAATCCACTAAATACTACTCACTATTCACTTTTTTAACACCTCCTCCACCGGTTTTATCGCCTCTATATGTCCTCCTATTGCCTTGAATGTTTTAAGCCTCATCGTGTATTCAACAGGTATAATGAACGATGGGGTTGGTGAAAGGTATATGCTCCCATACTTTATCTTCTCCACATCTACGAGAAAATTAATTCCGCCGCCTGGGAATATGAAGGGTCTTGCCCCACCTATTGTGATAATAACCTTGCTTTCATGAACAGCTCTCGTTAATTTAATCGGGTTCTTCGTCACCCCTGCACGGGCTGAGCCCCCTACACCGGCCGCAAAAATTGCGCTCACCCTTGAATGTTCGCAGGAATCCCTCAGAGTTTCAATAAACTTCATGGCCTCAGGGCTCGGTTTTTCTTCCACAAATTCACCCCCTTTCATCCTGTAAAAAGAAAACTTTCGTCCTGTAGTCTCTGTAATGAGGAGGGTCATGCCCCCGCGGCATTTACTTTTGTCAATACCTTGAATTACCTCGAGGGGGTTATGTATATCGGTGCCTCCCCACCCAGTCCCTTTTCCCAGGAAATATCGTCCATCCGTGCTTTTCTGTCCTACAATCGAGATACCAGACCGTATCTTTTTGAGATATCTTCCAGAAGGGTGCTCGCTGAATAAACCTGTAATATGCCCGTCCAGAACAATCACCTCATCCGCCGCATGAAACATATAGGGTGCAAATAATCCTGAAACAGCGCTTCCACAACCAACCCTCATCCTTTCTTCTGATACACCGTTTACCTTCGGTGTCTTTCCAAGAGAAAGCTCAATGGTCGGCCCATCTTCCACTTCCACTTTAATCTCTTTTCCGCTTAAGAACTCAAACAACACTCTGGCTGCGAATAACCCGTCCTTGGAAGTCAGTATATTAACTCCACCGAGGGAGAGTATTTTTGATCCATATTCCTCAGTACATAAATGCCCAAGGTGTCTTTTTCCTTTTCTTCTCACATATATCTTTTTGCTCTCTTCACCGAGAAAAATATCTGTATCCACCTTCAGTTTCACTCCGCTGTAGCTTAAGGGGGCTTCTGTAACTACCGTAACGATATCTATTCCTTCCCGCACACCCCTCACAATAAATGGTGATGGTCTGAAATCCGGGTATGTGGTGCCTGAACCGATGCCAGTGATAAGAGGTTTTTCAATGGCTTTGTCATCTGCTGACCCCACCAGATCCTGAATCTCTTCATATGTGTGAAGTCTCCCTTTTCTTACAATTTTGCCTTTTTTATTGAAGTATCTCAAACATGCGCCAGAGAATCCTTCGGGAATCGCACACATAATGGGGCAGGCAGTACAGGTTACCCTGCTTTCTGCTGTACCCGGTATACATGCTCCTTCCGGACAAACCTTCAAACAAGACCTGCAATCCACACAACCATTTTCAATCTTTGCCTTTTTCTTCTCCACCTTGATTACGCTGAGAGGACAAACCTCCTCGCATAACCCGCAACCCTTACATTTCTCAAGGTCTATTTTCATTAAGCCTCCTGTTACAGGTTACGGGTTATTCTTTAAAACTCGAAACTCGTAACACTTTCTGCGTTCAGCTCTACACTGTTTTTCTCACCGGCGGTGGTGTATTCCTGCTCACCTGGGTCTTAATCACGCCATCAATGATAACCATGGCAATTCCAGGAATGTCTCCTACTTCTATTGCAGCCTTTGCATCCTTCCCGGCAGAACCCATTGGTGCATCAATTATCTGGAGGTCTGCATCATCACCAGCTTTGATAATACCCTGAGGAAGTGAAAATACGTTTTTTGTATTCCCTGTGGCACAACATACTGCAACTTCTGCAGGTATACCACAGAGTGACGAGATGAAATTTATCATCCTCCAGACACCAAGTGGTATCACACCTGTGCCTGAGGGTGCATCATTACCGATTATAAGCCTGTTCAACATACCCTTCGTTTTCATAAAATTACAAATCTCTAATGCTGACAAGGGGTTGCCGCAATGAACTATTTCTATTGCACAATCTGTTTTTTCAATAACCCTTTTTGCTTCTGATACCGGTATGCTGGTTGGTCCCCCATTTAGATGACATGCAACGGTAGGATTTACTATTAATACGTCATCACAGGTCACTGTTGAACTGCCTGGCACTGATGTTCCACCTACATGCATGAGTACCTTCATGCCGTATTTCTTCGCCCATTCAACCATGGTTTTCGCTTCATTCGCTGCTTTCACGCTCCCAAGACCAATCTCTCCCACAAGCCATACCCCGTCTTCTGAAAGCTCTTTAAAATCCTCTTCAACCAGACCCTTTTCAAGTATCAACGCACCACCATACAGCTTCACACCGGCAGGTCTTAATTTTGCAAAAGACTTATGGGCAAGGAGAGCAAGGGCTTTAGTACCTTTTGGGTCTGTAGGCCTCCCTGGCAAATGGACTTCCCCTGCCGATATCATGCTCGTTACGCCTCCATGCAAGCTACTATCAATAAAACCAAGTTGATTCTGTCTCGGCGTAAAATCTCCAAAAACAGGATGGGTATGGGAATCAATAAGGCCTGGGCATACAGTCATTCCCGAAGCATCAATAACTTTATCACCCTTCAAATCAGAACCCTGTTCAATCGCCTTTATCTTTCCTTCCTCGATGAATAGAGAAACTGGACCATTAACGAGAGGTTGCCGAATATCACCTGTAAATATTGTGCCAATGTTTTTAATAACCAGATTGCCCATATATTTCACCTCCATTTAATTAGCTCATGGTTCACTGTTCATCGCTTCAGTGAATAGTCGTCAGTAACAACCTATTCACCATTCACCATTCACAACCATCCAGCATCTACTCTACCCACTTGTCCTTCTCACTTTCTATTAACGCTTTAAGCCTTTCTATGTGGCATGGCAGCTCAAATGCCCTCACACCCACAGCATCCTTTATTGCATTTACGATACTTGCTGCTTGCGGTATAAGGGCAGGTTCACCCAACCCTTTAGCGCCAAAAGGACCTGTTGGTTCCTCATCTTCCACAATGAATATCTCCACATCCGGCATATCCATTGAGGTCGGTATGTAATAACTATCAAAGGATTCTGTCTTTGATGGGACAAACTCTTCCATAAGGGCAAGGCCAACCCCCATGGCAATTCCACCATAAATTTGCCCTTTTACGTTTTTCAAATTTATGGCCTTGCCAACATCATGCGAGGCATGCACCTTTTTCACCTTACAAAAACCCGTTGCCTTATCAACATCTATCTCTGTCATATGCGTTGCAAAGGCATACGTTGCATATGGAATGCCCTGAGAGGTTTTGCTATCAACAGGAGAAGTTGGTGGGTCGAAAAAACCTTCGAAAACTGGTAACCCCTCTTCCTTTGCCAAAAGGCATACACCTCTCAGCGTCTCGCAGTCATAATAACCTTTACTTTTCAGGTATTTTCTCATTTTTAACGCAGCATCATATACTGCTCTGCCAGAAACGTATGTCTGACGGCTTGCAGAGGACGAACCTGCATCATTTGATGTGTCAGTATCTCCTCTTAATAGAACGACATCTCTTTCTTCCACGTTCAATGTTTCCAGTAATATCTGTAAAAGAGCGGTATCCGAACCCTGACCTATCTCGCACACACCAGAATGAAAGGCGATTTTTCCCTCATCTGTAAACGTGAGATAACAGCTCGATGGATTCGATACACCGGTGTTACCGATTCCATAGTACATACATCCAAGACCAAAGCCTGTATGTAACCCTTGTTTCTTTCTCGCTTTCCAGAAGGGTTCAATCTTTTTTAGTGTTTCTAAAAAACCAGCGCTGTTGGTAAGCAGTTGAGACGTGGCAGTAAGGGAACCCCTTCGTAATCCATTCTTCATCCTCACTTCAAGTGGATCCATGTTCAGAAGTAAAGCAACCTCGTCTATCTGTGATTCGTGGGCAAATGCAACCTGCGGTATTCCAAATCCCCTCATGGCGCCTGATATATGGTTATTTGTATAAAACATTCTGCTTTCAACAAATACATGGGGCACCTCATAGGGGCCTGTGGCATGAATGGCAGCCCGTAGACAGACCGTCTCACCATAGGAGATATAAGCGCCTGTATCCCCAATTATATTTACCTTCACAGCATTTATGCTCCCATCCTTCTTCGCACCTGTTTTGTATTCTATATAAAGGGGATGCCTTTTTGTATTTGAAAGGAAACTCTCTTCCCTGGTAAACCTCATTACTACCGGTCTTTTTGTGAGGTATACGGAAAGGGCTATGTATCCCTCTACGGTCATATCGAGTTTGCCTCCAAAACCTCCGCCTGTAGTTGCCTGTATTACCCTTATCCTGTCTTCAGGTAATGCGAGGAGCTTCGAAATCTCTTTCCTTTTATAATGGACATTCTGTGTGGATGAACAGATCACTATCTTTCCCGTTTCATCCATATAACCTATACCGGATTCAGTCTCCATAAAGGCATGATCAAGCCACGTGGTTTTATAGGTATGCTCCACAACAACATCGGATTCATTGAATCCCTGCTCAAAATCCCCTTTTATCACGGTTCTATAACTTAGAAGATTTCCGGTATCGTGGATGAGGGTAGTGGAATCCCTTGAAGAAAAAGGGTCATAAATGGCTTCAATATCTTCGTATTCTACTTTTATAGAATTTAGTGCCTTTCTTACAATTTTTTCGCTTTCACCAAGAATAATAAGAATCGGTTCACCAATGTAACGCACCTTGTCTCCAGCAAGGTAAAACTGGTCTTTTTTTATTGCTCCAAATGCGTTTTCCCCTGGTATATCTGCATGGGTTATAACCTTCACAATCCCATTCAGAGAAAGTGCATCTTGTATATCAATCTTCTTTATCAAGGCATGGGGCCGTTTACTCCTGTAAATACAACCAAAAAGCATTCCCTCAACCTTCAAATCATAGGCAAAAATTGGCTTTCCCAGCACCTTATCGAGAACGTCTATTCTGTCTATATCTCTACCGATAAACATGCCCCGTCAACCCCTCAATATGTTTTCCAGAAGGTCTTTTAAAACAGGAATTTTGTATATGAATGAAGGTCTATCCCCGGTGATACGTTTTATTTCCTCCAAGATCATCTTTACTGACTCAATTATTATCTGCTCTTCCTTCTTGTTACCTTTTAAAAATTCTTCCACTATTCTTGGTCTAAAAGGCATTGGGGTGCATGAACCTATTGCCAGTCTTACATCATGGAATAATCCTTCATATTCATGTATAGCCCACGCAACAGATAATCTTGAAATTGCCAGCGCTGCTCTTTTTGTAACGCGTTTGTACCCCTCTCTATAATCTTTAAAACGCTTTCTCTTTATATGTATGAAAGTGAGTAGTTCATCGCTTTTCATTGAGGTTTTGTATGGCGCAATAATAAAGTCTTCGAGTTCCTCTTTTCTCTCACCACCTTTTGATTCCAGTGTAAGTACCGCATCATGGACGAGAAGTGGAGGTATCGTATCAGCAGCAGGAGATGCATTGATTAAGTTTCCACCTATCGTGCCCATATTTCTTATTTGTGGAGAGCCTATTAATCCACAGGCAAGAGAAAGGCTTCGGGCATTCATTTTTATGAACTGACTGTTGCTGAGCCTGTTATGGGTAGTGGTAGCTCCAATCTTAAACCCTTCCTCATCACATGATATACCTTTCATTTCAGGTACTTCCATAACATCCACGAGATGTTTGTATGCCTCACCTTTTCTCATTCTCACAATGAGATCGGTTCCGCCTGCCAGCACTTTTACATCTTCTAACCCTGTGATGTAAGAAAGCGCCTCTTCTTTTGTTTTAGCAGTTCTGCTTAAGAATTCCGGCAGCATAGCGAATAGCCTCTATAATTTGTATATATCCTGTGCACCGGCACAAATTACCACTTATTGCCCTTTTTATCTCTTCATCTTGAGGGTCTTTGTTTTTCAACAGCAGACTATACGCAGAAAGCAACATCCCGGGGGTACAATACCCGCACTGGACAGCACCGCAACTGATGAATGCCTCCTGTAATGGATGAAGTTCAATGATATTCCCAAGATATTCTACAGTTTTTACATCGCGTCCTGTAACCTTTGAAGATAGGGTAAGGCATGAATAGTGGGTCTCATCGTCTATCAAAACCGTGCATGTCCCGCACTCGCCTATCGAGCAGCCTTCTTTCACGCTCTTTATTGATAGTTTTTCTCTCAGGGTAAAGAGGAGTGTCTCGTTATCGTTTACATCAACCGTGACTCGTTTACCGTTTAATGTAAAATCAATGGTTACCATTCAACCTATTTCCTCTTCTTAAACAACGCTTCGTTTCAAGTCCCGCCATACCATGATACTATAACAGGTCAGTCACTCTGTCAAATAGCCAGATACGTCCTCTTCACATAGTCATCACCTATAAGAGCGCTGCTCTTTCCTTCAATGATTATTCTTCCGTGCTCAAGTACGTAGGTCCTCTCGGTAATGGTAAGCGTGTGATACACATTCTGTTCAACGAGGAGGATCGTCACACCATTCTCGTGAATCCTCTTTATCACATCAAATATCTGGAGCACAATGGAAGGCTGTAACCCCAGGGAAGGTTCATCAAAGACGATGAGCCTGGGCTTGCTCATGAGTGCCCTGCCAATGCAGAGCATCTGCCGCTCTCCGCCACTGAGCGTTTTAGCCTGCTGGGTAAGCCGCTCTTTCAGTCGCGGGAACACGTCAAATACCTCTTCCATGGTCTCTTCGGTGCGATCTTTTCTTGTATACCCACCAAGATAAAGGTTATCATAGACCGACATATCGGGAAACACCCTCGCCCCTTCAGGCACGATGGCAATACCTTGGGCTATGATCTTCTCAGTCCTCATGGAAGTCAAATCAGTGCTATTGAAGAATATGCCACTCTCTTTCCCATGTTTTGCAACCCTCACGAGACCCAGAATCGAATTGAGGAGCGTCGTCTTCCCTGCACTGTTGGGTCCAATGATGGAGATCAGTTCTCCCTCCCTTATCTCTGCGTTGATATCGAAGAGAACCTGAACATCCCCGTAAAATGCGTCTATATGTTTTATTGACAGCATATCTTTTTCCCTAAGTATGCCGTGATAACCCTCTCATCGCTGCATACTTCGTAGGGGGTTCCCTCAGCGATCTTTTCTCCGTAGTTGAGTACTACGGTCCTCTCACATACACCCATTATCGCTTTCATAATGTGTTCCACTATGACAAGGGTTTTCCCTCTCCTTTTCAATTCCCTTATGATCTCCATTCCTTCCTCAAGCTCCACCGGATTGAGACCGGCAAGGTTTTCATCCATGAGAATCACTTCTGCCCCCGTCCCAAGGGCGCGCGCCAGCTCAAGCTTTCTCCTTTTCAGGAGAGATATGGTCGCCGAATGCATGTTCATTACATCGGTAAGACCCAGAAACTCCATGATCTCATCGGCCTTTTTCTCCGATTCCCTTTTGTTGAGATTCTGCCCGAACATGTTGGCTACCAGAATGTTCTCTTTCACCGTCAGAGTGAGAAAAGGATGAACAATCTGCGAGGTCTTCGTAATCCCTATCCGGCAGATGTTGTGGGGTAAGAGATTTTTTATACTCCTCCCTCTGAATGTTATATCTCCACCATCGGGCCTGTAGATACCAACAATCACATTGAACAGGGTAGTCTTCCCCGCCCCATTCGGTCCTATAATTCCGAGTATCTCATTCTCATACACATCAAAGGTCACATCATTGACCGCCTTCAATGCCCCGAAGGTTTTGCACAAACCCATTATAGTTAGAATGTTGTTCATCTTTTAAACCACCTGAGAGAAAGGAGACCCATAATCCCTCTCGGGAGAAATATAATAACGAAGAGAATTATGAACCCGAGCATGAGAAGGTACGTGTAAAGAAGCTTTGCCCCTATGACCTCATTTGTGACGCTCAGTAAGGTCGCACCCAGCACGGGACCAAAGACCGTTCCGGTCCCGCCGAAGAGGGCCATAATTATCATCTGGATTGTATGAATTACACTGAATACGTCATTGGGGCTGATATAGGTAAGCCAGTATGCATTAATTCCACCCAGGACTCCGATCATTGTCGATGTCAAGGCATAGACGAGGACCTTGTACCGTCTCGTATTGATGCCCGCAAGCTCCGCCGAGTCCTCGGCCTCTTTTATTGCCTTCAATGCATAGCCGAACTTGTGGTCGTTGATGATGTAGACTGCCAGCACTATAAGGAATGCGGTGCCCAAGAACGTATAGTAGAAGAAAGATTCACCATGGGCAATAGGCAGAGTGATGCCGTGGCTCCCTTCAAAAAGGGTGATTCCAAATGTCCGGTCGGACTCGAGCACTATCTGCTTCGCCGCTTCTGCAAATGCCAGTGTGGCAATCCCAAAGTAGGCGCCCCTCAGTTTCATGGTATATCTTCCGATAAAAAGGGCTATAACGCCTGAGATTATGCCGCCAACCAGTATGGCTGCAAAGAAGTTCATCCCTCCTCTTGTCATAAGAAGGGCGGCAGCGTAATTCCCTATGCCGAAGTAACCCACAGCACCGAAATCGATGTACCCGGTAAAACCTGAAGTAAG
>CAIJOT010000222.1 GCA_903822335.1 uncultured delta proteobacterium | reverse complement strand
TGAAACCATATTTATCCTGTTTTTGATAATTGCTGTATTTTTTCAATATATCAGTAGGAATGACAAGCAATTTTTCATTGACAATGAAGGAATACGCAATTTTTTCATCTTTTTTACCCCCTTTCTGGCAGTAAATGTCATCAGCCTTATCTACACATGGAACAAGTTCAGCACATTAAACGAATTGAACATTCTGGTTTTGGTCATTGGATCTGTTTATCTCTTTTCTGTCACAGATAGGAAAGATGCCTTGCTCAAAGCGCTTGTTATTGGTGCAGCCATTTCCGCACTATGCATGATTATACAAGCAAAGGTCCTGTTTCCGAAATTGTTGAATTTATATACGACGGGAAGAAATGCCCTGCTCCTAAGGGAAAAGGTTGTTCCTTTCTCGTCATTTATAAACGAAGCCACGCTGGGAGGATTTTTCTTGTCTGTCTTTCCGATTGGTTTATATTTCGCCGTATGTAAAAAAAATATCCCGTGCATGATCGCCTCTGTGCTTATTATTTTTGGCCTTCTGTTTTCTCTGTCAAGGATAAGTGTACTGATTGCCTTTTTCTCTCTGATATTTATTGCGTTTGTTATCATAAAAAGAGGGGGGAGGGAAGTAGGGCAACCTGACCGGACAAAAAAACGAGACAAAAAAGGGATTATGATATTTTTTGGTATCCTTTTGTTAGCATTTATCATGTTTGTATCGATCATATACGGAAACACCTACAAGACAGGGGATAGCGAGTATAACAACCGAGTCCAGGAGAGGGTACTTGATAAATTAAAAAAAGTGCCGGAACAGATAACTTCACTTACCTACAGGACTGAAACATGGATTACCGGAGCCCATGCATTCTTGGCACAACCTGTTTTTGGGTACGGAGCCGGAACTTTTGAATACGCATTCAGAAAGTTCTACGCAGGAGGTCTTTATACACAATATGCACATAGCAGCATACTGAAGATTGCTATTGAAACAGGAATACTGGGCTTGTCAGCCTTTTTGTTTTACCTGTATGGAATTATTCTTGCAATGAAACACACAATGCCCCCCACCCCCTCCTTACGAAAGGGAGAAGTAAGGAGGGATTTGAAGAATGATGGGGAGGATTTTCAAGCAAAAAGAGCCTTATCGGGAGAGATGAAATATGTTTTTATCAGTGTATCGCTTACATCAGGTTTTCTTTTTAGCATTACTAATATTGCATTTGAAATACCTGCATGTATGATTACGTTCTGTGTGCTATCTTCTGTTTTTCTATTAAACTCGAGAAGATATAAAAAAAACAATCCATCCCAGTCTTCTCTGCTTAAAAGCATTGTTATGCGCATAACGCTTTGCGCCAAGTGTATTAGAAAAGAGGTTTCGTATATTATCCCTTTAATGATAATCCTGCTTTTAGTGTGCTCATTTTACTTTGTATCAAAAACAGGTTTAGCAGAAAAATCGATAGAAAATGGCATAATGAGTGAGGAGAACGGACTCCTTATCGATACACTTTCTTTTTACCAGGATGCCACCAAGTATATGCCCATCAAAAATGAAGGATATATAAAAACTACAAGAATTCTGATGCAACTCTACGAAAACGAGAGAGAAACGCGGAAAAAAGAGGTACTAAAAGGTCACCTTCTTATATATGTAACTACAATGGAAAACATTAACGACAAAGATTCAGAACTCATATTCACCGTTGGTATTGCACATGGCGTGCTTGGGAATACAGGTATCGCAGAGCAATATCTTTCAAAGGCAATTTCATACTATCCGGCATCTGCATACTACATTTATGAAACTGCAAAATTTTACTTTAACAATATGCAGATAAAAAAAGCTGAAATAGCAATCAAATCTATCACTACATACATACCGCAATATACAACTTTGGGCAATGTACAACACGGCCTGTATATATACAAAATAAGGGATCTCGAATCGGTAATAGAGTATAAAAAAGGAAACCTCAAAAATGCCCTGAAAATAGCAATAAATAATTTAGAAGATGCAGAAAATGGAAGATTCGACTTGTCAAAAGCAAGGGAATATATTACGCAGGAACAACTGGTCAGGTACTTGAAAAACAAGGTCCTTGCATACGAAACAGAAATATATAAAAAACGGGCTAAAGAGAATAATCGTAAAGTTTATTAAAGAAAATAATTGACAGAGAATCGCTATTCTGTTAGATTTCTCAAGGTGATAGAGTTCAAAAAAGTAATTCAAAACAGTATTTGTTTAAACCCTTTTAACAAATTTATGCCTTATGAAGGCAAAATAGAAATTAGATGGGACCCTTTAACAGGGTTAACATCAAGAATTGTTCACGTTCCAATTAAAAAAATTAGCAGGTTTAATTACGATAACGCCATAAAGGTTTCTTTGGATGCAAAATGCCCCTTTTGTCCTAAAAATATAGGTTCTATGACTTCTAAATTCGATAAAGATTTTTACGGATATGATAGAGTTGAAAAGGATGAGGTGACAATCATTCCAAATCTCCTCACCTTTGATAAGTATTGTCTTATAGCGATAATCTCTAAAGAACATTTTGTTGACATGAAAACACTCGTAAAAAATAATTACATATTTAAAGGGATAAAAGCACTTCTCGATGTTTTAAAGATAATTAAAGCGAGAGACGAAGAGGTCAAATATTTTTCAATAAACTGTAATTACATGCCTATGTCAGGGAGTAGTATTCTCCATCCCCATATACAGGCTATTGCAGGGGAATATCCGACCAACTACCATAGAATTACTTTAAAAAAGAGCAAAGATTTCTTTACACTTCACAAGAGGGTCTTCTGGGAAACCCTTATCGAAGAAGAGGCAAAAATTGGTGAGCGGTTTATTTCTACAATTGGCACCACATACTGGTATATACCATTTGCACCAAAAGGTAATATAGATATCGGTTGTATTTTTGAAAAAAATTCTATACTTGAGCTTGAGGAAAATGATTTATTAGATTTTAATAAAGGTTTGAATAAAGCACTCATCTTTCTTGACAATGAGGATGTATCTGGTTTTAATTTATCAATATTTTCAGGTATTTATGGAGAAAATTATTTCCGTGTGAACATGAGAATGGTAGCGAGAAGATTCCTCCCCCCGTTAAATGCTGCAGATTCTAATTATTTTGACAAGATACATATGGAAAATGCTTGCCTTTTTTTGCCAGAAGATGTATCAAATAATATAAGGGCCTTATGGTAAAAGTACTTTTAGACAAAACGATTGCGTTAAAAGAAAAATAGGTTATATAGGGGGCATATGGCATTTAAATTTCTTAAAGTACCAGACTTCTTAAAAAAAATTGGTTTAAAAACCGTAAATGAGTTGATTGGTGTGGATATAGGCACTACATCGATAAAATTATGCGTTCTGAAGTATTCAAAGAATGGCTTTACATTACAGAATATCGCACAAAAATATTATGGAGAAGACCTTTTAAGTGATGGGAGTATTATTAATGATGCCCTTGTTGCACAGGAACTAAAGCAGTTAATTTTAGAAAACAAGATTAGTAGTAGAGATGCTGCCTGTGCATTGTCAAGTTATGCTGTTATCACAAAGAGGGTTACAGTCCCTTTTCTTGAGGAAGAGGCGCTGGAGCATACGATTAATTTAGAGGTTGAAAATGTTATCCCCTTCCCTTTAAAAGACATTTATTACAGTTATTATGTTTTAGGTGTGGATGAAGAGAAGCAGGACATGATGGACATCCAGGTTGTGGCGGCAAAGAAGGAAATAGTTGATAGTTATATCAAGGTATTCAATATGGCAGGTTTAAACCTACACATACTGGATGTAGATATTTTTGCTATTACTAATTTAATAGAGCAGATATATAACCCAAAAGATATTTCTGTAGTAGCAGTTGACATAGGTTCATCTGTAACAAATATTGCGATAATAAAAGGTGAGAATATAGAGTTTACAAGGGAAATTTTGATGGGGGGAAGATATCTTACAGAGAAGATAGAAAAATCGACCAAACTACAACACAAGGAGGCAGAAGAAAAGAAAACAACAGGCGATAGTAATGTTTCCTACCTCTTTGAGGATTTTACATATAATATTTCTTCTGAGATAAACAAAACGATTAATTTTTATGTATCAACCAAACCTAATGAGAATATAGGAAAAATATATTTGACAGGCGGGTCATCTTTATTACAAGGGCTAAAAGAAAGAATAAGTGAAGACACAAAGGTAGAGGTAGAATACCTGAATCCATTTTTGTTG
>CAIJOT010000221.1 GCA_903822335.1 uncultured delta proteobacterium | reverse complement strand
CCTCTGCGGGGAGAGGCGTCTGGCAGCAGCCCGGCAACTCGGACTTGAATCCGTACCGGTGCGGGTCATAGAAGCAGGTAAGGAATTGGGTGAGACTATAGCCTTTCAACTGACAGAGAACCTCCAGCGAGAAGACTTAAACCCCATGGATCAGGCCAAAGGGATATTGGCATATATTCAGGCGAAACTCCCTGATAAAAACTATGATGTGGATGGGGTCATGAGCGACTTGGTGATGTATAACCGGAGACCCGAGGATCTGCCAGAACCATTTGCGTCCACAGTGGACGCAATTATGCAAATCGCCGGAAAGGCTTATACCTCTTTGTTCCGCACGCTTTCACTTCTAAAAAATCCTGATGAAATTCAGGCTGCTATTCAGCAGGGAACACTCCAAGTTTCGCAGGGGTATCTCTTTGCTGCCAACCTTGATTGTCCCAATCTTATGCAGATATTTACCGACATTATGAAGACCCCGGTCACCAATGCCACCCTGAATAATCTGCTTATTGCATATAAAAAAGTCAAACCAGACTCAGGTGACACAAAGCCCCCACCCATGACAAAACAGATTGCCGTCTTACGATCCTTCAGATCATATATGGAGATGAACACCGTCCAGTATATGAAACCTGACCTTGAGATACTCCTTGATGATCTGCGGACTTTCTGTGCTTTGGTAGAGGAGCGGGTACAGACAGCCCCGGAACCGGTGCCGGAAAAGCCGGTCAAGAAGCCACAGGCGTGAAAAGGGAAAGTAATAAGGGTTCAAGGGGCCAAGGGTTCAAGGGGGATGGTGAATAGTGAATAGTAAAAACAGGAAGATAAAAAATGGTGAATAAGATTAAAAATTTCAAGGATTTTAAAATATGGCAAAAGAGTAATGACAATGAGCTTGATAAAATGTCTTTAACTGTTCACTGTTCACTAACGACTATTCACTGAATCACTGCCGCAATCCGCAATCGATATATTCCACAACCGCTCGCTCGGTTTCTTCCTGCTATACGCAACATATCCTGCTTTCTCTCGTAATATTAGTTACTTACACTATGTTTTCCCTTATCCATTTTACCGATAATTCATTAATATATGCCACCATGGACAGGACCACTGAAGGCGGTGAGCCCTAATAATCTCATTATATCAGGTTTTCCATTATGATCCTGAGATGATGTGAAGAGGTCATCCATACAATCTCGAAGTTCCTTTAACAGGTTCTTCTCAGATACCGGGAGTGGGGACATCTTCCCATGCCGTTGCCTTATGAACTTTTACTACTTTGATGATCTCACCTGTTTTGGCATTGATATCGATAAAGCTAACCGGCAATCGTGTAGTATTCAAGGAGAACAGTTTTTCTCCAGAAAGATGCCTTTTGTAATCATGTTTTATTTCGACAATAATAACTCGCCTATAATCACAGGCATTGCAATTCATATCTGTCTCGTTTATCTCAATCGGACAATGGTGTCTTCTCGCAATCGATGGGTCAACATTATGCATTTTTGCCATATGAAGTGATGGTGAACTTCTCAAGTGCTGGAAAGGATGTAACACCCAATCGGTTATCATTTCAACAGTATGGTGTTTCTTGTATAAATGAAATTCACCGCCTGTATCCGCTATCATCCCCTGCATAATGTAATCTACAGGCATCACATATCCTAAGTAATCTTTATCACCTGTCAGGCCTACGTTGACTCCTCCGTTGTTTTTTAAAATGCCGCTCAGCACATCTGTGCTTAACACATTGTCCTCTGGTATCATAGACACAAGAGTAATGTTGTCTTTGGATTCAAAGGCAAGCGAGTGTAACGTAACCTCCCGCAAGAGGAAACCCATTCCTATGACTAAGATGATTACTGATAGCGGAACAGCGAAATATCTCCAAGAGGTTTTCGGGAAAATTCGCCCAAGGAATGAAAAATACTTCTCGATAGATTGTGGTAAGAACATACCAGTGGAGTTCATGTAATTCTGATATTGCTCCCCATACTGATTTAACATTCTCTTTTCCTCATCCTTTGCCAAGAAATAGTAAAGAATGAACATAATAGATAAGGTTGCCAGTACAATGAACCGTGGCCATAATATACTCATACCAATACCCCATATCCCAAGTGCCAGATACTGTGGGTGGCGGATGTATTGGTACAAACCTTTATTTGCTACACCCCATTTAAAGATTTTACCCAGATACACCTGTAAGGCACAAACGGCAAACAGACAGAAACCAAAGATAAAACACGCTGAGCCAAGAATACGAATAGTTTTAAGAAGAAGGGTTGGTGGTAGAATCATGTGTGGCAAAAAGAAAGTGGTAAGCCATCTGGTGGCTGTAAATTGATCCAACCAGTGGAATACCGGATTGAAAACAGAGTAGAAGAAGAACGCAAAGGGACTTATCATTATCATGATTTCAAAGGCTATAATAAAAAAGACTATTATACTGATACGTGCACTGATCTTTGTGACTATCTCCTCAACCTTGATCCTTTTCATAATCTCTCCTTTCCTTATAGGGATACCCGCATTGTTCTAAAGGACTTCTTAGGATACAAAACTATTTATCATACTCTTACATTTGCGTCCCATACGGTAAGCCTCAAACACCGATGCAGTATAAAATACGGTAGCGATATTATTGCGAGCTCCCTGATTGATTAATTGGGTAGCACGAAGTATACCATAATTAATGCCGTGTAACATACTGATATAAGTTTGTATTTTATTCCGTTTTGGGTGTGTAGCAACACAAATGTCGAAAAGAACTTATTTCTCCGACAATAATGTCGAGACTCGCGAGGTGTTACAGATTACTAATAGTCAATGGATAGTATATTACTCTCCCCAACAGTGAAGATTGGTAGGTGCTATACGTACCATATCCTGCTTTCTCTCGTGATGTTAGTTAGTTACACCCCCCCCTCTACCCGTCCTAAGAGGAAGAGGACATCAAACATACTCCATACTGTCTATCATTTATACGACAACTTAGAGAAGAGCATCCACGATTAGGCAAAGAGAAGATCAAACCTCTCCTTGATGAATACTGCAAGGAGAATAACCTTCCAACAATCTCCGAATCCACAATCGGTAATGTGATCAAAAGAAATCATTTCTTCTTTCAAAAGTCCGGCCGTGTTTACCACAATCCTGACTCCAAATGGGCTTATGATCCAAAGAAGCAGAAACGGGCAAAGATCAGACACTCACCGAAGCCTGTTTCCTTTGGTCACATCATCTCCGATACCGTAGAGAGGGTAACCGATGGAATAAAGAATTACTTCTTCAGTGCAATAGATATTAAATCAAAACTTGCCCTGACCTTGAATTACAAGAAGCTGAACAGTAGAAACATGAAGGACTTCTATAAAAGATTCGAATCGGTCTATCCAGGAGAGATCAAGATATGGCAATCCGATAACGGTAGTGAGAACCTTGGAGATTTTGATGAACAACTGAAGAAAGATGAGATCCTCCATCTCTTCTCCTATCCCAGGTGTCCAAAGATTAATTCCTATATTGAGAGGTATAATAGAACGGTTCAGGAAGAGTTTATTGACAACCACCTCGATACCATCAATGATCAAGTGCTCTTCAACAGACAGCTTGCCGACTATCTCATCTTCTATAATACTAAAAGGGTACACAAATCATTGGGGAATAAGACGCCTATTGACAGGGGGTATTGTCGCAAATGTGTTTGACTTATACATATGGTTGACTTACAAGAGCACTTCTCCTATACTAAAAAGAACAAAAGAAAATTTTTGTCATACCCATCGGTAACGTTCAGGGGTAAATGACCATTCCGGACGGAGGAACCGAAAAATACCTCATCTGGAGGTTTCCATGAAAGTCTATTTCTGGGGCACACGGGGTTCTCTGCCAGTATCGTTAACTGCACGAGAGGTGCGTACAAAGATTGCGGCCGCCATAAGAGAGGCTGTTCAGCACAATTTCAGTAACGGTACGGATATAGAAAATTTCATTGATGAAAAACTTCCCTTTTTCATACGGGGAAGTTACGGCGGCAATACCTCATGTGTCGAAATCAGGGGTGGGGATGAATATATCCTCTGCGATGCTGGTACCGGATTGAGGGATTTTGGAAATTATATCATCGGGCGAGGCGTGGGGAAGAGCGTGTACAATATTTTTATGAGCCATCTGCACTGGGACCACATTCAGGGGTTCCCCTTTTTTGTGCCTGCGTTTATTCCTGGAAACCAGATAAACATTTACAGCTTTCATCCTGAACTTGAAGATTCCTTTCACAAGCAGCAGAAAACCCCCTCTTTTCCCGTACCACTTGACTCTATGGCGGCAGAAAAAAGATTTATCGTTCTGGAGACAGGCAGGGAATATCAGATAGGGGGTTGGGCTGTAAGTGGTATCAGGCAGAACCATCCCGGAGATTCTTATGGGTACTGTTTTGAGAGAGACGGAAAGAAGATCGTATATTCAACTGATTCGGAACATATGGAAGATGTCTGGAACAACGAACAGCCTATCATCAGTTTTTTCCGGAATGCGGATCTGCTGATATTCGATTCCCAGTACTCTTTTATGGAATCTACCCATATGAAAGAAAACTGGGGACATTCGAGCAACCTATTAGGGGTCGAACTCAGTGTTGCTGCGGATGTTAAATATCTCTGCCTGTTTCATAACGAACCTGCGTGCAACGATGAAACTCTGGATAGATTTCTGGAAAAAACGAAAAAATACCTTAAAATTTATTCAGACACAAGCCCGTTAAAGATCTGCCTGGCATACGACGGGCTGGAGATAGAGGTGTGAATACAGTGAATTTCGTCCTTGATTGCCCCGCTGGTCCATACCCAGAAGCTTGCTTCGAGATGGTTTTTATGTTGTTGTCTCGCCTTTGATACCCCGTGGCTTGCCGCGGGGTAGTTCATTCCGCATCCGTTGCATAGAATACTGAAAATTTCATGAAGCTCTCAAGGTTTTCGAGTCTGACCGGCAGCTTGAGTCTTGACGTATCCACGGTATCTATCCGATCTTGCTGAGCGCAGACTCCACAGAATCATTTATCTGAAAGATCGTCCCGAATCCTGAGATATCAAAAATTTCCTTGATGACATTCCTGATATTGGCAAGGGCGATCTTCCCTCCTGCTGCCTTGATCGCTTTTGCCGTTACATGGATGCTCCTGAGGCCTGAGCTGCTGATGTACTCCAGGCCGTTGAAATCAATGACGAAGTTCTTCTCCCCTTCTGCAATCAGCTCAATGAGTTTTTTCTCATAATTAGGAGCGGTTGTTGCATCCATTCTGCCAACCACCGTAACCACCAGACAGTTCCTTTCTTTCATAGTCTGTATCTTCACAGCTCCCGACCTCCTCTTGTAGTGTTTTATCAATGATGCATTTAACAAAAAAGACAGGGTTTGTAATGCAAGCCAGTTAACATTTTACCTGACTGAAGCCAAACAGAAATACCAGGTTTTCACCATAATTGAGCAACTTTCACGTTTCGGGCATAGAGGGGTTTGATAAGAACTCCCTTTTAAACGAGCTAATTATAGGAATAAGTCTCCTGTATGTCAAGAAATAAAGCACAGTTGGAGGATATTTCATCTTGACATGCCGATGTCTTCTCCCTATACTTTCGACAAAAAGTTCACTAATATAACACATGTTTCCACAAATAAACGAAAACCGATCAATTTCTGCAGGCCCGCCAATTGCTGATCTGCGAACTGTGCGCCTCAAATCGGCAGCCCTCCTCTTGGTGGTAATCGCCCTCTCTGCCCTCTTTTCGGACAGACTGGAGCGCATCCTTGCCTATCGATTGTTTGACGCTTATCAAACCCTTATGCCTCGCCAGCGGTCTTCGGCTCCGGCGGTTATTGTTGCAATCGATGAGGCAAGTCTTAAGGCTCACGGCCAGTGGCCATGGCCACGCACAGTAGTGGCGCATCTCCTGGATATCATCGCCGCGGGCCAACCCGCTGCGATCGGCATCGATATTATCTTTGCGGAAGCAGACCGTTTTGCGCCAGAACGTTTGCAGGAGGCCCTGCCCAACCTTGACCCATCGCTGCGCAAAGTACTGACGCGTCAGCGGAGTCCTGATATACGAATGGCAGAATCCTTACGGAGGGGGCCTTTCGTACTGGGCATGGCGGGTCTGGAGGAAGGGGATAACCGACCTCCTCCCGGCATCGTCCCCATGAAGGTCTGGGGAGGGTACCCGGCGCTTTATCTTAAAAACTACAGGGGAGTGCTTCGTAGCATTGAGGTAATAGATACCGCTGCCCCGGGAAAGGGGCTTCTGAGCGTCAACATCGAAGAAGGAATCACCCGACGTCTGCCTCTACTATCTTCCGTAGGTGAGCAGCCGGTGCCATCACTGGGACTTGCCCTCCTGCAATTGGCGAGCGGCGCACCGGCATTGGATTTACAAGTGGGACCAAGGGGGGTCATTGGCATTGGTATTGGCGACCTGTTCATACCTACGACAAGGGATGGGCAGATGTGGGTGCGTTTTGGGCCGAGGGATGCGACACGATTTGTTTCCGCGCAGGATATATTGGCGGGACACGTGGATCCGCAGACTTTCGATCGGAAGCTGGTGCTTTTGGGATTTACCGGCATGGGATTGTTGGACTTTGTTGCTACACCGGTAGGTGAGCGCATGCCGGGGATTGAGGTGCATGCACAGCTCCTGGAAAACATATTTGAGCATTCATGGCTGTCCCGTCCGGCTGCTCTGCGGGCAGGGGAACTCACTGTACTGGGCTTGCTCGGATTGATCCTGGTCCTTCTTACCCCCATCCTCAAGCCAGGGCGGTCTGCCCTTGTGTGGGCGGGACTCATAGCGGCCGACTTGGCGGCGGGGGTGTTTCTATTCCGCTTTGGTTTTCTGTTCGACGCCCTTATGCCTGCTTTGGGGGCCACCGCGGTTTATGGGGCAACAATGTCAATGACCCTGGTGATGACCGAGGTCCAGCGCCGCAAGCTGCAAAGTGATCTGGCAGCACATCGTGAGGTGGCTGCACGGCTGGAGGGGGAAATGGAGGCGGCAAAGCGTGTTCAGATAGGCATGCTGCCAGCGGTTTCATCTTTGCCTGTTGATAACCGTTTTGGGTTGGCCGCTTTCATGGAGCCTGCGCGCCAGGTGGGGGGCGACTTGTATGACTTCTTTCTCCTGACAGAGAACAGATTGTTCTTCTTAGTGGGAGATGTGTCCGGGAAGGGAATGCAGGCAAGCCTGTTCATGGCCTTGTCCAAAGCCCTGTGCAAGAGTGTTGCGCTGCGGGCTGGTGATGATGCCAATATAACGCCAGCAGAAATCCTCACACAGGCAAACAGGGAGACGGCTCGTGATAACCCGGAAAATCTGTTTGTCACGGCCCTGGCAGGTGAGCTGGATCTTGAGACTGGTAAGGTGACTTGGGCGACCGCCGGACACGATCAGCCTTACTGGCTGTCAATGTCAAAGAGACAGGTAGAGCAATTAACGAGTAAGCCCGCGCTGCCATTATGTGTAATAGAGGATTACCAATATTCCCAAGAAAGTGCCTGGTTAGTGCCGGGGGACATACTCGTGTTGATTACCGATGGCGTCACAGAGGCTCAAAACATGGCTGGAGATTTCTATGGCAGTAACCGTTTGATAACTTGTCTATCACAATTAACTGGAGCTGGGTCAGCCCAGTCCGTAATCGATGGGATCCTATCCGATGTCCGGGGGTTTGTGGGGGAAGCGGAACAAGCTGATGATTTAACACTTCTCGTGCTTTGCTGGTGGGGTCAAAAGGTGCACCAGATATCATAGCTTAGCGGATGCTGACCTCAACCCGACGATTACGGGGTTCCGCCACTTCGTCTTCCGTTGGTATCAGTGGCTCACGTTCGCCGCGCCCTGCAACGCTAATGATACCTATCTGTATCCCGACCCGTACCAACTCGTCGGTGACTTTCTGTGATCGCTGAAGTGAGAGGCGATCGTTGTACTCCACATTGCCCACGCGATCCGTGTGGCCCACGACCGTTACCTCGGAGACGTTGCTGCTACGTCTGGATATCTCGGCCAGGACATCGGAGAGCCGCTGTTTAGATTCCGGTGTGAGTTCGTCTTTTCCCTCTATGAAGTAAAGGGTAAACGATAGGGGTGGGTCCGGTCTTATCGTTATGGTATCATTGAACATGGTCTTCACGTCCTGTTCGGTAAGAAACAAGGTTTCCGCGGAACCATCCTTTTCTATACTTACCGCAGCATAGGCCGTATTGATCAGAGTTTCCCTGCAGGGGGTTGTGACAGCAACGGTGCCCACCTTACCATCCTTTTCGGGAACCACGACAACCAAAGTCTTTTGAAGGGGTGTGCACCCGATAGTAATTAGCGACATTGCTGCAGCAAACAGTAAAACAAGGTATTTATTCATTGTCCCCGCTTTCCACATTTACAAAGAACTCGGTCCCCCGCACACCAATGATGGCAGAAGGGGTTATAACCCGCACCGCTTTTGGTGACTGCTTTGCCAGCTTGCCTGAAACCATCGAAAGGGTGCCCCGACGTACGGTAGTGTCAAACTGACCCTCGTGGGTCGTGGAATTGAAGGCATATTGCGACAGGATCAGGGTGCTTCCCGGCCCGGCGGACAGTAAGGTGTTATCGGTAAGAGTGATGCCGACAGAACCGTCCGGCCCGGTTTTAACAGTGTCTGCCACCAGCAGCTTCATGCCAGCGGCAGTTGTCATACTTTTCCCTGCACGCTCAACATATACAATGCCTTTGAGCTTCTTTATCTGACCGATTTCCTGAGCCATAGCCTGCCCATAAAGACACAGTCCTATCAACAAGAGTAAGAATGTAAATTTTTGAATCATGTGACTCCCTCCACTTTTATCATATCTTTGAGCCTCAGTCTATGGTAGTTGAAGCCTATCCCCGTTGTCAAGACAAAAATGGGTTGATATAAGGTGCATCAGGAAACTTTCCTGAGGGCTTGATTATAGGGTTCATTGAAATAGACTTCATGGGGTGTCCGATAATTTAGTGCCTGGTGATGGCGCGGTGTTGTAGAACTGGAAGTGGAAGTATTCAGCCAGGGAGCGTTTTGCTTCGAGAACAGTGAGATGGACAGTTACTGTAGCGCTTTCCAAACTGTCTGGTAAATAGGCGAAAGATACGATGCTGGAAAGTTGGTAAAGAAATTATTTCAAAATTATCTTGACATAAATTAAGCAATTTATTAAAAGTGGTATACAGAAAAAATTTGATTTAAGGGGGATAAGTGAGAAGCATTACTTGTGTAGTGTACTGTAATTATATCCTTTTCCAAAGACATGCCTTTGGAGTAATAAAAATTTGATGACAATTTTTTGCACCAAAACCATCACGCGTGGCGTGATTTAAGGGAGAGAACTATGTCTGAAACGATCGAAGCTGTTCTTACACAGTATAGTAGGAAATCAGACGACCTGATACCGATTTTGCAGGGTGTGCAGAAAGAGTTTGGTTATGTTTCACTGGAATCGGTAAAAAAAATTTCAAGATACCTTCGCATCACCGAGAACCAGATTTACGGGGTTTCTTCTTTTTATGCCCAGTTTCGGTTTGATCCCCCTGGCCGCCATTCTATCAAGGCTTGCCTTGGAACAGCGTGCCATGTGAGAGGTGGTGCCACCTTGCTTGAGATGTTAGAACGTGGATTGGGAATCAGTTGTGGAGAGACTACACCGGATAAACGTTTCGACTTAGAGCGGGTTGCATGCTTAGGGTGTTGCGCCCTGTCCCCTGTGGTTCAAATTGATAAAAACATATACAGTAGAATGACAGTTACCAAACTAACGGAGCTATTGAAAGAATATGAATAAGTTAAAAAAGAACATTATAACGGCTAAAAAGAAATGGGAAGCACTGCAGAAGAGTAAGAACCCTATCATTTATATCGGGACTGCATCGTGTGGCAGGGCTGCAGGGGCTCTCGAACTATTGACAGAGATTGAGCGTTTTCTTCAAGAACACCAGATTACCGCAAAGATTATACAGGTTGGGTGTATCGGGCCCTGCTACCTTGAGCCTCTTATAGATATTAAGTTGCCGGATCAGCCGAGGGTGAGCTACAGTAATGTGAAT
>CAIJOT010000220.1 GCA_903822335.1 uncultured delta proteobacterium | reverse complement strand
CCTCTGCGGGGAGAGGCGTCTGGCAGCAGCCCGGCAACTCGGACTTGAATCCGTACCGGTGCGGGTCATAGAAGCAGGTAAGGAATTGGGTGAGACTATAGCCTTTCAACTGACAGAGAACCTCCAGCGAGAAGACTTAAATCCCATGGATCAGGCCAAAGGGGTACTCTCTTTTATTCAGGCAAAACTCCCTGATAAAAACTATGATGTGGACGGGGTCATGAATGATTTGACGAGTTAAATGAAAAAACTCCGCTTCCCCTTTTCCCCGTTCATTAATACTTACATCAGGCTCTTTTCAGGGCTTTTATTCAGCAATAATCTCATAGTTAGGGTAATGCTTTCAGGTATGCACTTTTAATTCTTAACTGACAGATACAATATAATGCTTGTAAACAAAAGAATAATTTTTTATAATCTTTCGAAATTTACCCATTAAGGGTGTATACATGGGAATAATAACTGTATCAAGGACTTATGGTTCAGGCGGAGCAATATTTGCACAGGAACTTGCCCGGCGGATGAATTACCAGCTCATTGACCGCCAATATGTGAACAACTTTTGCGAGATAAGCAAAGAACATGTCTGTATGTTTGGCTTAGAAGATGAAGTTTTTCCTACATTTCTCGACAAGATTAAAGAACTAATGGCAAACAGAAGTTTTTACAAAGTTGCCCTTATGGCAAATATTTATGACTTTGCCCTGAAAAATAATGTAGTGTTCATGGGCATGGGTGGCCATCTCATCCTCTCCGGTGTCCCGAATACGATCAATTTAAAAATAGTGCGTCTTCTTTCTGAAAGGGTTGAGGCTATTGCCCAAATAAAGGGGATTCCCTATCATGATGCCTTCGATATAGTATCCTCTAAAGATAAAGAGAGACACGAATTCGTTACTAATTATTTCAGTAGAAATTTAAGAAATGTCAATGATCCAATCCTCTATCACCTCACAATAAATTCAAGTTACGTAAGCCTGGAACGTGCTATTGAAATGGTGTCTCTTTTTGGGCAACGATATTTTACCGAGGAGAAGCATGATGCAGCCCTGGCTATACTGAAAAACAGGCTGTTAGAGAAAAGGGCTGAAATCCTCCTATTCAGGCTTGGGATTGTGCACGATTACGGAAAAGTCATTTTTGAGGTAAATGAGGAAGGCATTCTCGTCGTAAAAGGTGTGATCGGCGGGAAACACGAAAAGAAAAGACTATTTGAAGCCCTTAAAAACATTAAGGAAATCAAAAAAATCGAGGATCATGTAAAAATAGGGATTTTTTCACGTGTCCTTTATTAAACAAGCAGGATAACTTGAAATACCATCGGGTTCTCATAAGTTTCTTTACTCTCTTACTCCCATCAATTGTTCTTGCATCAGAAGGTGGCAATCATCAGGTTGATTTCCCTATATGGAGTGGTTCCTTTTTTGTCGCCTTACTTCTCGCGATTGCTATTTTTCCTCTTGTGAACTCTGAGTGGTGGGGGAAGAAATACGGTTATGTCTCTCTGGGATTAGCCATCCCAGCAGCGATTCTTGTATTTTTAAAAGATTGGCATCTCCTCCTTAATTCTGTTATAGATTACATTTCATTCATAATACTCTTAGGTTCCCTTTTTGTCATTTCAGGGGGAATAGTAATCAGAATAAGTGCCAGGGGCACTCCAAAGTTAAACTGTATACTCCTCTTTATAGGATCTATATTCGCAAGCCTTATTGGGACAACAGGGGCGAGCATGGTCCTTATAAGACCTATAATCAGAGCTAACAGATGGCGTAATAATATTTCTCATATATTCATCTTTTTTATCTTCATGGTTTCTAACATCGGGGGTATCCTGACTCCCCTCGGCGACCCACCACTCTTCCTTGGATTTTTGAGAGGTGTGCCCTTCTTCTGGACACTTAGGCTCATCCCATTCTGGCTTTTTGCAGTTGCCATCCTTCTCCCTATTTTTTTCTTTATTGATTCTTATTTTTTGAAACAAGAAGACGTGAAAAGTGAAGAGTGGTTTTTAAAATCTCTCGATGAAAGTTCTCAAAAAAGAGTCGAAATAGAGGGAAAAATCAATTTCCTTTTCCTTTTTATGGTGATAGGGTCCTTTTTTATTCCTACCATTTTTAGAGAAATCGTGATGCTTATAGCAGCTGGCCTTTCAATATATTTTACCCCTTTTACTATGAGAGAAGAGAACACTTTTACATACCACCCCATCATTGAAGTAGCAATCCTCTTTGCAGGTATCTTTATTACCATGGTCCCCATGTTAACTATGCTTGAGGTCAACGGCAGCAAATTGGGTATAACGGAACCCTGGCAGTTTTTCTGGGCAGCGGGGGGTCTCTCCAGCTTTCTTGATAATGCTCCAACATATCTTGTATTTATCTCCACTGCTCTGGGTGTTGCCCATACAAAAGGTATTATGATCATCGGAGTTCCAGTAACTTACCTAAAGGCAATCTCAGTGGGATCTGTCTTCATGGGAGCGAACAGTTACATTGGAAATGGACCGAACTTGATGGTGAAGGCTATTTGTGAGGAGAACAATATAACAATGCCATCCTTTTTCGGCTACATGGCATGGTCGGTTGGGATATTGGTCCCACTCTTTATCATCATTACTTTCGTGTTTTTTTAACCTTATCTTTATTATCAGGCATCACATCACATGTAATGAATAAAGGATTTTCAATATTAAGGATTGAAAGGATTCACTTTTTTTGTTATTTTATCTTGCTCAATAATAAACAGTAATATTGGCAGATTCTATTCGCAAAGAAAACTTTTGAAACTTTTGGGGTCAGGTCTTGAATTATCAGTTTTTTTTAAATATTTGTTACCCCTTCAACTAACTCAATGTTATCAAAAGGTTTTTTTATGTCAACAAATAAAGCAGCATAGGGCAGAGAGCATGGTGCTTTTGATTTTCTTTGGAAATATTAAGGGGGTTATTGCTTTATATTCAATGTATTCCATGCCCAGACGCTTCTCAAGCTCTGGCTCTTCAATGAATTTAAACTCAAGGATGCTAAAAAATATGAATATGGGTGTGAATATAAAGGTGAGAGATAGGGAGTGTAACAAAATACCAAGCCCGAACAACATGAGAAATACACCGGCAAGCATGGGATTTCTCATATAAGCATAAGGACCGGTAGTAATCAACTTCTTCGGTGGATTGAAAGGTACCGGTGTTCCTTTCGCCTTAACAAATTGCCATAAAGCCCATAACCACAAGCACACACCCATAATAACAAAAGGAAGAGATACAACAATATTCCATGGCCTGAGAAGAAATACAGGAAAATGTAAAAGCTGATCCATTTTTATCGCAATATAAATTACCAGTAGAATGATGGTGAGAAAGAACATACCGCCCAGAGGGGTAAGAATCATGCGAACTTTTCTTGTACCTGTTGCAATTTTATACACCAGATTCACTAATAGCTCAGATAGATTCGCCATAATTACCTAACCCTCTCTTCTTCTATGGCTTCAATGGTTTGTCGCATGCACGGCAAATATTGAACGATTTTGCTTTTCCTGCTTACTCATTACTTGTTACTGTTTCCTGCCTACTCCCTACTGTTAGTACTTTATCTCTCTCAGAAACAGTCCCTGGGCTGGTGCTATTGGGCCTGCCTTTTCTCTATCCTTCGACTGCATGATGTCACTGAAATCTTCCTTTGTAAGCCTTCCCGCACCAACAAGCATGAGGGTTCCCACGATATTTCTCACCATATACCGCAAAAACCCTGTGGCTTCCAGCACAACATATAAAAACTCCCCCCTCCTTTTCACCCCTGACCTTAACACCTCTCTCACAGGGTTCCGGTACACTTCATTCTTTTTCTTAAAAGCCGAGAAATCGTGCTGTCCTGAAACTAATTTGACTGTTTCATGCATCAACGAAACATTCAGGGTGAAAGGGATATGCCAGACATAGCGGGCATAAAAAGGTGAATTATAGGGTGCATTCAAGATGCAATACACATAGGTTTTGGTCTTCGCAGAATACCGGGCATGGAAATGCTCATCTGCCTCAATGGCATCCCTGATTCTTATATCCGGGGGGAGAAGGCTATTCAGTCCCCTGGCGAGGTCCCTTAGCTCTATTCCTTTCTCAGTAAAGAAATTTATTACCTGCCCGTATGCATGGACACCCGTATCTGTCCTTGCCCCAGAGTAAATTTTTACTTTATGATTGAGGATTCTTTCGATTCTTTCCTGCAGAACCTGCTGAATTGTTATTGCATTTGGCTGACATTGCCATCCATGATAATTTGACCCATCATACGAGACAATTAGTGCTATATTTCTCATCTGATCTTTTTCTTGTTTGCACCTTCTCTTGCCTTTGTATGCTCTTTTGCATTTTCTTTCGTCTTTGCAACCTCTTTTATATCTTCCTTTGCTCTTATGTTCTCTTTTATGGCTGTTTTTTCTTCAATTTTTTTGTACAACTCCTCTATCTCCTTTTTTAAACCAGCATTCTCGGCTTTTAGGAAGCTGTTCTCCTCTTTCAGCAGTTTGACTTCCTCTCTGAGACCCTTTGTTTCTTGACTGCACGAAGCGCATCCAGTGATCAGGATAAACAAGGCAATAGCATATAGCAAAAATTTCATATGCATTATTTTCTATAATGTCTGTTGAATTGTCAACAGGTTATTGTTATGTTAGATTAATACAAAACAAAAGCATCCAGAGGGAGGATTTGAATGCACACATCTGTTGTTACCGTACCAATTGAAGAGGAGATGAGAAGGTCATACCTTGACTATGCAATGAGCACCATTATAGGCAGGGCATTACCTGATATAAGGGATGGTCTGAAACCTGTCCACAGAAGAATCTTATTTGCAATGTATGAACTGAATAATACCCACGACAAACCCTATAAAAAGTCTGCAAGGGTAGTAGGTGATGTAATCGGTAAATTTCACCCCCACGGAGACCAGGCAGTTTACGATGCGATTACAAGGATGGTACAGGACTTTTCCCTGCGGTATCCACTCATAGACGGACAGGGAAACTTCGGCTCTATTGACGGAGATGCACCTGCTGCTATGAGATATACAGAAATCAGACTCTCAAGGATATCCGAAGAGATACTGAAGGATATAGAAAAAGAAACGGTATCTTTTAAGACAAACTACGATGACAGTCTGAAAGAACCCACAGTCATGCCTTCAAAAACACCAAACTTGTTAATAAACGGGTCATCAGGAATTGCCGTCGGTATGGCAACAAACATACCTCCCCATAACATCAGCGAGGTGATTAACGGTATCATCGCCTATATAGACAATCCTGATATTACCATAGGTGAGCTGTTAAATTACATCACAGGACCTGATTTTCCCACACAGGGAATAATCTATGGCAGGCAAGGCATACGGGATGCGTACGAAACTGGAAGGGGACATATCATACTTCGGGCAAGGACAAACATAGAAAAACAGAGAAAAGATGGCAGAGAAGCGATTGTCATAACGGAAATTCCTTATCAGGTCAACAAGGCACGGCTCATTGAAACAATTGTCGAGCTTATAAATACAAAAAAGATTGAAGGGATCTCAAACATAAAAGATGAATCAAATAGAGAAGGGATAAGGGTGGTTATTGAGTTGAAACGAGGGGAAATAGGAGAGCCTATTCTCAATAAACTCTATAAACATACCCAGTTACAAACCACATTCGGCATCATTTTTCTCACCATTGTGAACAATGAGCCAAAAGTGCTTAATTTGAAAGTGATTATAACGGAGTTTGTAAACTTCAGGAAGGATATAGTAACAAAAAGGTCTACCTTTGAACTGAACAAGGCGCAGGACAGGCTCCATATCCTCGAAGGGCTTAAAATAGCTCTTGAACACATAGACGAGGTCATAGCCCTCATCAAACAGGCAAAAAACACGCAGGAAGCAAAAGCTTCGCTGATGGAGCGTTTTACCTTTTCTGAAAAACAGGCTACAAGCATCCTCGAAATGCGGCTGCAACGTTTAACATCCCTTGAAAGAACAAAGATCATAGAAGATTTTAATGCGACTGCAGAGGACATAAAAAGGCTGCAGAGGATACTTCAGAGTGAAAAAATATTACTGGGAATTGTAAAGAAAGAACTCTTAGAGATTAAAGACAAATATGGAGACGAAAGACTCACTGAGATAGTAGATGAGCTGCCTGAAATCAGTATTGAGGACATGACTAAAGAGGAGGATGTGGTTGTCACGATCACATACAAGGGTTACATAAAAAGGACACCCTTAGATCAGTATAAACACCAGTTGAGAGGGGGGAAGGGGAAAATAGGTATCATTGTGAGGGAAGAAGATGTGGTTGACCATTTCTATATCGCTTCTACTCATTCCTACATGTTGTTCTTTACCAATACCGGCAAAGCATATATCATTAAGGTGTATACCATTCCAGAAGCTACGTTATCTTCAAAGGGAAAACCTGTAATAAATTTAATAAATGCAGATAAAGACGAAAGGATTACTGCTATTGCCAACGTGAAGGAGTTTCCGGAGGACAAATACCTGTTTTTTGCAACAAAGAAAGGCCAGGTAAAAAAGATAAGCCTAAGCCTGTTAAAACATTTACGGTCGCCAGGGATAAGAGTAATAAGCCTGCCGGAAGGGGACAGCCTTCTGGGAGTCCTCGAAACAGATGGGCAAAACGAAGTTATGATTGCTACCAAAAAGGGCAAGTCAATACGTTTCAAAGAGGCAGAAATAAGACCTATGGGAAGAGTAGCATACGGGATAAGGGGTATAAAATTAAGGAAGAACGATGAGGTGGTGTCCGTTGAGATCGTGCACAAGGATTGCACAGTATTCACCGTTACTGAAAAAGGTTATGGAAAATGTGCCCCATGCACACAATACAGGATGCAGGCACGTGGTGGCTCAGGTGTGATAAACGTGAGGTGCGGCATTAAAAATGGTCAGGTTGTGTGTTTGAAACAGGTAAAAGAAGACAATGAAATCATACTTGTTACAGATACAGGAAGGACAATCAGGTTTAACGCAAAAGATATACCGGTACAGAGAAGGGGTGGACTCGGTGTAAAGCTTATGAATTTACAGAGTATAGAGACAATTAACGGGGTAGCAGTGATAGGGGAAGACTGATAAACAGAAGACAGATATGAGCGGACAGAAGTCAGAATTAAAAGTACAGAGGACAGAAATGGTAATATCAGGGGAAAGGTTATGGATATAGGGGTTATTGGTGCAGGTGCCTGGGGAACTGCCTTTTCAATGCATCTTGCAAGGAAAGGTAGAAGGGTGCTGCTCTGGGTGTATGAACCGGAACTCTGCAAGATTTTAAAAAAAGACAGGGAAAATACCTATTACCTTCCAGGGTTCACGTTACCAGAACAGATTATTTTTACAGAAAACCTTGAAAAGCTTGCAGTATCTTCAGACGATATTGTGATTGCAACACCTTCCTTTGCAATGAGAAGTGTTATAGAACGTGTGTCTAAAACAATATCCAATAAAAATACCCTTATACTCACAAAAGGCCTTGAACAGACAACCCTCTTCCGGATGAGTGAAGTAGCTGAGGAGATTCTGGGGCAAGATGCACATATAGGTGTGCTTTCCGGACCATCTTTTGCAAAAGAAGTGGCGAAAGGTGCATTTACCTCTGTGGTGGTATCTTCAAAGGATAAAGAGCTCTCGTTATATTTTCAAATCGTCATCCATGACGACCATTTCAGGGTTTATACGAGTGATGATATTATTGGGGTGGAATTAGGTGGCGCAATGAAAAACGTCATGGCAATAGGGGCAGGCATCATAGAGGGTTTAAACCTCGGGACCAACACTGAGGCAGCATTCATAACCCGTGCACTCGCAGAGATCAAAAGATTGGGAAAAGCACTTGGAGCAAAAGAAACTACATTTATGGGGCTTTCCGGCATAGGAGACCTTATCCTCACCTCCTATGGACACTTAAGCAGAAACAGACAGTTTGGTATAGAATTGTCAAAAGGTAAAAAACCAGAAGACATCATAAAACTGCAAAAGGTTGTTGTTGAGGGGTACTACACGATAGATGCAGCGTACAGATTTGCAAAAAAATTAGGGATAGAAATGCCCATAACTGAAGAACTCTACAAAATCGTGTATAAAGGGAAAGGCCTTCAGGCTTCACTCAACGATATTACCAGCAGGGAGCTCAAAGAAGAAGAGTATTAGCATTTGGCCTTCCACCTTTCACGGTTTGTAAAATAATCAATCCTGCGAGAAAAAATAAAGCAACAAATAATACTGCAGGTCTCTGGCTTTTAAAGATTGATGAAGCATAGCCAAAAACAAGGGGACCAATAATCGCTGACGATTTGCCTACAAGGGTAAAGACGCCAAAATATTCAGATTCCTGACCTTCAGGGATAAATTGGGTATAGAATGCCCTCGTAGCAGCTTGCACTGTCCCGAGACCAAAACCCGCCATTGATGCGATTACCATAAAGGGTGTTTTTTCATGAACAGAGAACACGGAACAGGTGATAATAAACCATAGAATCAAAGAGAGCATAACAACCTTTTTTGGTCCCCAGTAATCCGTTGGTTTTGCCATAATAAAGGCCCCTATGAGGGCTGTAGTTTGCACAATGAGGTACATACCAATCAATTCTGCTGATGTAAATTGGAGGGTAGTAGCAGCAAATATACTTGAAAAAACTATCACTGTATTCACCCCATCCTCGTATATAAGATAGGCTATCAAGAACTTCCTCTGCTCTTTATTCGCCCATATCGTTCTGAACGTGTTACCCGTGTGTTTGAAACCATCAATGGCCGCAGAGAATGCCCTTATTCCTGTCTTGCTGTCTGCTGGTAAAAACAAAAAAGCCGGTAAAGAGAATATTCCAAAAAACAAAGCCACCATGGGCCATATTACATTTATACTACCTCTGCTGAACAGAAAAAATGCCAGCAACAATGAAAGGATAGAACCTAAATACCCGATTCCAAAACCCCATGCAGAAACCCTGCCATGATGGGTCGTTTCTGCAATTTCTGGTAAAAAGGAGTTATAGAAAACAATGCCTCCCTCCAGTCCGATGTTAGCAAGAACAATGAGGATGAACCCTTCAATAACCATACCCTTTCGAAGGAAATACAAACAGGCAACAGCAGACATGCAGAGAAGGGTATAAACAATAAGCAATCGCTTTCTCGCTTTTGCATAATCAGCGATCCCTCCAAGGAAAGGCGAGCTCACTGCTACAATAGCCATACTTAAAGCAATTGCCCTCCCCCACCATAAATCACCCTCACCAGACTGATTCCCGACTATCACATTTGCATAATAAACAGGAAAAATTACTGCAGCAATTACAGCGGAATAACCTGAATTAGCAAAGTCAAAGAGACACCAGGAAAGTATTTTTTTATTCAATCTTATGACTCCTCATTGCGTTTTTTCCTGTAGTAATTTACAATAAAAAAACGTTATCTGAAACAAATTAACGTTTTACGGATAAATAAAAAGGAGGTTCCATGGACTTAACAATCTTTGAAAAGATGGAAGCACCCCAACTTCGGAAATACATTGAGTTTTTGCTTTGGCATTACAGGGTTGTAGATGCCTTCTGGTTTCTATATGTCGCAGACCTATTTGACCAGCCCACCGCAGAACGTATCAATGAGAGGGTCTGGGGACGTGTGCCACAGATGGCTGCCAAGGATCTTATCCAACGAAATGAACAACTTCACAAGAGTGACCGTTCTCACTGGCACCCTTAAGGATTTGATCAACTATAGCACTGACCTTGCCATTTTTTAGGGCTTCCATTAATTGCAATAATGTTCATGTCTTTCCCCCCTGTATCCTTTAAAAACAGCCCATAACTACTGTAAATAAATATGGTTAGGTAAATGAAAAACTAATACCATTAGCTTATTTGATGCAAAAGCACTCATAAAATCACCATGCAACTGGTAAAACGCGGCCCTTATCATACCACATCCGGGACACTCTAAACCAAAGATATCCTTTATTCCATATACCATATAGTTGACATGGAACGAGAATTAATTGTATTATAAAAATTGTTATGGCCCATGCAAAAACCGTATGGGCGTTAAGTCGTTTAGATTTGTTTTCTTTTCTCGTTTGTAGGGGAGGCAAGGATGCAAAAGCTTAGGGAAAAGATAGCTAAACTAATTGATACTGAGAAGGAGGTAATTCTGGATGAATTCTGTAGCAAGCTTATTGTCTGTTTTTGGCCAAGACAGAGTAGTCAGCCCATGCCTGAGTGGCTTATCGCGATCATCCGAGCCAGATTTTCAGATATTCTGAACAGACAAGTCTCATACCTGAGGACCGGAAAATACATCAATTCTGCTTCGCTGGAGGACACAACTTATGCGGTTCAGATCATACCCTTTTGTTCTCAAGACTTGAAGTCAAGCAGACTGATCCGCACACTTGAGTTGTTCACTGACACCGTCAAGGAGCACATCTTTAACAGAGGGGTCCGCTCTACCTTTCCGTATGCTCGTATTGCACCTTTTCTCGACAAGCTGATCTATCTCTCCTACGAGGATTTGTGGATTACAACTATTGTAAGTCACAGGTTTCAAAAAAATATCATTCAAAAACTTTTGAAGAAAACGATGAAAGCTTATGAGAACGAACGACAAGAGTTAGCCATAGTACTACATGATGGCGTTCTTCAATCCCTTGCAACCGCCCTCGTGCGGACTCAAATTGTAGAGAAACTGATAAAGCCAAACCAGAGAAAGAAGTTAACACAGGAGCTTCTTCGCTTGCAGGAGGTTATCACTGAGACAATCCGGAAGATCAGGGATCTTAACTATGATCTCTATCCACCTTCCCTCCGTGAACAAGGGCTAATAGCTGCACTGCACAACTATGTGGCCGGCTTCCAGAGAGAAACTGGGGTATTCGTTGATATTGTCGCACCCGAAGCCCTTGACAAAAACAAGTGGTACAAAGACACACAAGTGAGCATTTACCGGATGATCCATGAATTGATGACAAATGTGAGGAAACATGCAAATGCGAACCACGTACGAATAGAGATATCGACTGAAGATGAGCGGATTCATCTCGCTATAGAGGATGATGGCATTGGTTTTGATCTGCCACAAACGCTTGCAAACCTGCCTTCCTCTGCTACCTTTGGGCTGTTGAGCGTGAGTGAGCAGACAAGGGGTTTCGATGGCTTGTTCCATATCCAAACCGCCTTTGGTCAAGGAACCAGGATAGAGATAGATATACCGTCTGATGATAAGAAAGTATAAAGTCTTGATCGTAGATGATCATAAACTATTTTGTGAAGGTCTCCGTCAACTAATTAAGTTTCAGAACCATTTGCAGGTAGTCGGCGTCGCTAATGACGCGCGAGGGGCAATCGCAACAGCTCAGCGAGAAAAACCTGATATTGTGCTTTTGGATATAGAGATGCCCGGGGGAGATGGCTTTGAAGTCCTTGGTACTTTGAAGGCAATTCTGCCCGATGTCATAATTGTAATGCTGACAATGCACAAGAGGGAAGAATATCTGATTCGGGCTCTGGAGAAGGGCGCATGCGGTTACGTTTTGAAAGATTCGTCCCTGGGGGAGTTATTTGATATAATAGACTCTTCAATAAAAGGGGAGACTAGGCTGGAATACAAGACTGTGCGGAAAATCCTGAGAGATTTTGCGAGAAAGAGCAATACGCCAGTGAACTTAGTGAGCGATAAGCTGACAAGACGGGAAGTCGAAATCCTGCAACTTGTGGCCAAAGCATATTTAAACAAAGAGATCGCTGTAAACCTGAAACTAAGTGAATATACTGTTAAGAACCACCTTGCAAAAATCTATGAAAAACTCGACTGCCACAATAGAATTGAAGCGATCCTTGCCGCACAGCGGTACGGAATCATTTGATACATTGCCGGCTCTTAAAGTTATTTTAACTTTCATGTCTTTTCCCCGGTCCGGTTAAATTCAAACTGACAATGCTGCGTCTTACTGTAGTTAAAGCATTGTTTCGCCATCAAAGGTGAGGGGGTCACAGACTTATTTCATTTAGTGACATGGGTGGCCAGAGATTAGAAAGCGCAATTGAAAGGACTATAAAAATAGTCCAATCTTCCTATTGAAACAATTCTGTGAAAGTGAGAAATAGTATAAGTAAGTTCCACTGTTAACTTGGTAGGTACTAAGGAGTTCTGGATGAGTGCTCGTAATATGGAGTATATGGAAAATATCCATCTGATTGCAGACCAAGTACTTAAGAATTGCAGCGAGTGCGGTTCTTGTGTAAATGACTGTGAATTCCTTAAGAAGTATGGTTTTCCAAATCAACTTGCGAAAATCTTCCAAAATCAGCTTATAGGGGAATCTCAGATTGCATACTCCTGCAATATTTGTGGTCTCTGTGGGAAGGTCTGTCCTGAAGGAATCGACACTGGAAAGCTATGCATGGCTGCACGCAAGGAACTTGTAAGCGACGGAAAAGCACCCCTTCCTGAACATCAAGCGGTGAAGAAAACTCAAGAATTCGTCCTCTCGGATGCCTTTCACCTCATTCATTCAGACCCAAGAACGGGTAAGTGTGAAAGAGTGTTTTTCCCGGGATGCAACTTGTCAGGCTATGCCCCGGGCCTTGTTGTTAAAAGTTACGAATATCTCCTGAATAGATTGACGGATACAGGAATCATCCTAGGTTGCTGCGGAGGGCCTAATCATTTTCTTGGGGAACAGGCAGTGTTCAGGCAAATTTTGACTGATATCGAGAACGACATGAAAAAACTGGGTGCAAGCGAAATGATCGTAGCCTGTCCCGATTGTTACCGGAACATGACAGAGAATCTCCCACATATACACTTCAAATCGATTTACGAGGTCATGGTGGAACTGGGGCTCCCCGAAGGCGTAAAGGGTGAACGTAGGATTTTCTCGATTCATGATAGCTGTACGGCACGTAATCTAACGGGTTTACGAGAAAGTGTCAGGTTTTTGATCCGGGAGATAGGTTATGAGATTGAGGAGGTCGAATATTCCGGGGAAAAAGCGCGGTGCTGTGGTATGGGTGGTATGGTGCCTTTTATAGATTTTGACTTGGCTGGTAATATAACAAAGAGACGGACTGACGAATTCCATTTTGATATAGTCAGCTATTGTGCCGGATGTCGTGAAGCATTGGCGATGAATAAAACCAGCCTTCACCTCTTGGATCTAATCTTCAACCCAAACTGGAAAGAAGTCGGGCACCAAGTTACCAAAACGGGTAAGAAAAGGAGAGAAGCGCAGTCACAAACGAAAATCTTACTTTTGGAGCTACTTCAAAATACCAAATCAGAGAAGCCGGTTGGGAGATAAGCTCAATCCAGGGAAAGGAGAAAAAATGGAGATCAAGAAAAGCAAGGAAATCACGGCTTTGTTAGAGTCAAGGAACATCCGTGACGAAGAATTGATCGAAGTTATACTACATGGTGAGAATACAGGTCAGAAGTTTTACCATCCGGAGACCGGAAGATACTTGGCGTATGAAAGGCTTGGGCAAGCAACCTACTACGTACTTTATTCAGTACAAGAATCTCAGTACACTGTGCATTCTGCGTACTGGTATAAATCTGAACTAAGCTGAGGAGGTATAGGTGTATGGCAGAGATGGGAGAAGCATGGGAAGAATGGTACTGTTTTAAGTGCAACGAGAAGGTCACGGAAGGTGAAGTTCAGTTCAGTTATCTTCAGTTCAAAAAACCTGTTAAAGGTACTCGATGCCCAAAATGTGGGGCCGTATTCGTCTCCGAAGAGATGGGGCGCAAGTTACGCAGTATCGAAGAACAGATAGAGGATAAATAATATCTTAAGTAGTAAGGAGGTAAGATAATATGGAAAAAAGACAGGTTTTTCGAATTTTTTTGGGGATAGTAACTTTCGGCTGTATTTGGGGGTTCCTTGAAGCCATTACTTTTTTGGGTGCTTTACATTCTCATTGGGGTGACCTTTTCCTATATCACTTATGTCCCTGCTTTCTCATGGCCGCCACCTTTGGCTCCTTTGTGATGGGATCAGCTTTGGCTATTTATAAAAAGCCTGCCATGTTAGTAGGCATAGGTTTAGTAGCTGCTGCGTTTTGCTGGCTTAGTGTTCCATTCTTACCCACCTCTGTTCGTTCGACTTATTATTCACCAATAGTAGCTTCTGCCGCGGCCGCTATCATAGAGTCCATTTTCTTAGCTCTGGTGGCACGCTTTTCAATGAAGAGGCTGGAGAGGAGTATCCCCACTCGCATAGGGGTGGGAGTGTTATCCGCCTTATTAGCTTCCACACTATTCATCCTATCCACTACCTATGGGGTGGACAAGCCTATCTGTGCTGACTTGGGGTATGCAAGGCCGCTGCCTGACTTCCTTGCCATAGGTGGAGTTGTATGGATGTCTGCTGCGGCTATTTTCCTTCCATTAGGTTATTTAGCAGGGGTGAAGCTCCAATCGAGGTTTGCCCCCGAGGTTGCGAGAAGACCTTCGCTTAGCTATGTTGCTTCAACTGCTACTATAGCCTTTTGTTGTGGAATCGGTACAGTAGCTTTTATGGTAGGGCTTTAGAAAGGAAAGAAATTGAAACTTAATTAGCGGGATTTATTATAATGTCCGAGGATAGCAAGGTTGCAGTTAAGTTTTATGAGGCGGATGTGTGGGGGGAAACTCTACACCCGGGAGAAACTGGTTTAACAAAGAGGATAGCAGAACTTACGCGGGTCGAAAGAGAATGCAGAGTGCTTGATGTAGCAAGTGGAAAAGGGGGGAGTGCCCTTTTTTTATATCGAAAATATGGGTGCCAAGTAATCGGCATGGATTTATCGTCTAAAATGGTAAATTATGCGAAGACCAAGGCGGCTGATGAAGGGTTACAAGATGAGGTGTTTTTTCTTGTAGGTGAAGCGGAAACCTTTCCCTTTTTAGACCATTCTTTCGATGTAATCTTATGTGAATGCAGCTTCTCGGTGTTCACTGACAAAGGAAAAGTCGCTCGAGAGTTCTGGAGAGTTCTTCGCAAAGGTGGTCGAATCGCTATTGCCGATTTCTATCTAAAGAAGCAAACCCCATTTTTTGGAAGCAGAGTTCTATTTCCCTGTATCAACGGCGCCGAACCAGAGGCAGCTTATAGGGCTTTATTGACTGGCAACGGCTTCCATAGCGTCCACTTCGAGGATCACACAGATAAACTTAAGGAGCTTTTTTTTGATACCATATTCCGTTTCGGTAGCATCAATACCTTTCTGGACAAACTACCGGGACTCTGCTCTGGTGCATGTAGTAATGATAGTTACAGAGAGATAACGAGGGCTTTTCGGAATGAGACGCTAGGGTATTGTATCATGGCGGGTACAAAATAAAGGCATATTTTTCAGCGAGGTAATAAAGATGGTTCTCAGAAAAACGCAAAGCCTCTGTCCTGTCTGCTTGGGGAAGATTGATGCAGAGATTGTGGAGGAGGAAGATGGCGTTTATCTGGCGAAAACCTGTCTTGATCATGGAAACTTTAAAACAGTGCTATGGAGAGGCAGTGGAGATTCCTTCCTCATATGGGATAGATACGCGGAGAATGGGGGCGGACCAGGAGGGGATTTGTCCGAGATCAAGAAGGGTTGTCCCTACGATTGTGGTCCATGTTTGGCCCACACGGGCGGTATCTGTGTGGCTCTGATAGAAGTCACTCACCGGTGCAATATGAGGTGCCCAATCTGTTTTTCCAGCTCACCCGAAGTCCCCGCTTTTGAACCGGACATCGAAGCCATCAAACGTCTTTATAGAACTATCCTTGCAACAGGAACAACCCCGCCTTTACAGTTTAGCGGGGGCGAACCTACCCTCAGGGATGACCTCCCGGAAATAGCAGCAGCTGCAAGCGATCTGGGATTCGAGATGATTCAGATCAACACCAACGGGGTAAGGTTGGCTGAGGACACGAGGTACCTGTTAAAACTAAAGGAGAATGGGGTAAAGATACTTTATCTACAGTTCGATGGCGTAACGGACGATGTTTACTATGCCACAAGAGGGGGTCCTTTAATCAATACGAAAATTAAGGTGATAGAGAACTGTTCCAATGTGGGACTGGCAGTAGTACTGGTTCCAACCATTGTGCCTGGTATCAATGATAGCCAGATAGGCCGTATTGTCCAGTTCGCAAAGCAATGGATGCCAGTTGTCAGAGGGGTACATTTTCAACCTATTAGTTACTTCGGAAGATATCCTCAAGTACCCGATAACAGAGAGAGGATAACCCTGCCGGAAGTGCTTAATGCCCTGGAAAAACAAACAGATGGAGAGGTTCGGATATCTGATTTCAAACCCCGGAGAAGTAAAGACGCTCATTGTGCATTTGCCGGTTTCTTTGTACTTGGGGATGATGGTGCCCTCATTTCTGCTTTCAGCCCAGTGGTCAGGAGTACCTCCAAGCCTGCGGCGGCAGTTAGGCGCTTTCTTGAGACGTATTGGTCCCCTACCCCCAGGAGATGCTCATGCCAGCCCTGTTCATGTGGAATGGATTCAATCCCCGATGAACTTCTCAATTGGGTGCAGGCGCATTCTCTTACGATTTCCGGGATGCCTTTTCAGGACGTTTGGAATATTGATCTCGAGAGGTTGGAGGGGTGCTGCATTCACGTCGCCACCGATGGGAGTCTTGTGCCTTTCTGCGCCTACTATCTAACCAGCATTAGAGGTAAAAGGCTGTATCACCGATGAATTCAAATTATCTGGACGAGTGGATCTGGGGACACATTAAGAGGGAAGCAACAAGCGATATCAGCCTCCGACACATTCTAAGGATAAATCAGGAGCAATTCAATAGAGTTGTCCTGGAGAGATTTCAGATTTTTAAGCTGCGCCAAATGGTAGCCTACGTGATTAAGAAAAGCCCTTTTTACCGTGACCTTTTCTCAAAACACTGTGTTCTTCCGTCCCTTGTACGAACCCCGGCCGATCTTCGACGGATTCCCTTTACTGAACCCGAGGACATCATCAAAGACCCGTATCGGTTCTTATGTGTGCCAATGGGGGAAATATCTCGCATTGTTAGTCTCGCAACCTCGGGTACAACTGGTGAAAAGAAAAGGATCTTCTTTACGGAAGGCGATCTTCGACGTATCGTTGACTTGCTTTCAGCTAATACAAAAGCAGTTCTGGGGGAGAAAAAGGCCGTAGTTCAAATAATGCTTCCAGGCGAGACTATAATGGGACAGGCCGATGTACTTGCAAGGGGTGTGGAAAAGGCGGGCGCCACGCCAGTGGTAACCGGCATCACATCAGATATCATGAAACAGGTTAGAGCCATAGCGGAACATGGAAGCACCGCTCTGGTGGGGTACTCTTTTTACCTCCACCGCCTAACCAAGCTCGCCAGTGAAAGATGTAAGCTCCGAGAGATGGGGATAGAAACAATCGTGATTACTGGCGAACCTGTTCCAGAAGCCGTGAGAAACGCACTTGAGGATGCGTGGAAAGCCAAGGTGTTTTGCCACTACGGTCTCACAGAGATGGGTTTCAATGCAGGAATGGGGTGCCACTCTGGTAAAGGGTACCACATCCATGAAAGCGACTATCTCGTGGAGGTGATTAATCCTCAAACAGGTCAACCCGTTGTCGATGGTGAGGAAGGTGAACTCGTCATAACCTCTCTTAAAAGAGAAGGTATGCCTCTCATCAGGTATAGAACGCGCGATCTTGCAAGAATAATTGTAAAAAAGTGTGCATGCGGTTCAATCCTCAAGAGGATCGACATGATAACCAAAAGGACCTGCACCGGGATCAAACTTGGCACGAGCGAGATATACCCTTTTACCTTTGATGAGAGCCTCTTTTCAATCCCTATGGTTCTCGACTACCAGCTTGAAGTCAAAAAAGAGCAAGATAAGACAACACTCATCTTTCTTGTAGAGATTGTAAACAGGAGACAAGCTACCCGGTCTGCCGTGAAGGAGATCGCAAAGGTTATAAAGCAGGATTCGCTTATTAAAGGAGATGCCCTTGGAAGCAGAACGTTCGTTGAGGTGAAATTTGTTTCGAAAATGAGGGTTAGGGATACCTCTTGTTTCAAGAGGTTGAGTGTTTTTGTTGATCCCCCCTCTTAGTGTGATGGGACTATGAAGCTTGATCGTCTCCCTGGCTCAGGTCCTCGCAATTTGCAAATGATCACGACAAACTGGTCAAGAAGAATAGATCCTGCTGTTTTTATCTCTTCTTAAGCATGCCGATTGGTTGTCATGGCACCTCAACCATACCCTAAACCTCAGCCTCTGATTGCAAATCAGTATGAGCGTTGCTCATTGTGGTAAGGAAAAGAACATGGATTGCATAAACTCGCGTGAAAACTCGGGGTCAGCTGATAACTCAATGTACTCTGACTTTTCTGCGATCGCTTCGGCTTCTCTCCTTGACTCTCGTGAAATCAGTGCCATCCTGGCGCCACTCCCTGCTGCATTTCCGATTGCTTGTATTCTCTCCGAAGGTACCGATGGCAACATACCTGTTACGATTGCATTATCGGGATCTATATACTGGCCGAAGGCGCCTGCAATGAAAATTTTGCCGATTTGATTTTCGGTTATTTTTTTCCTGCGCATCAGAATTTTGCAGGCAGCCTGAATCGCTGCCTTCGCTTTCTGAAACTCTATAACATCTCGCTGACCAATCACGATGTCCTTTCCCAGGTCTGTCTCCTCTTTCCAGACCAACACAAACTCCCTTTCCCCGCTGGCACCCACCCTCAGCCTCGGAGTCGCTGAGTCCGCTTTGAGGACTCCATTTCGGTGCAACAATCCGGTCTGTATAAGACCAGCTATTGCATCTACTAAGCCAGAGCCACATATGCCGATGGGTTTTTTGTTGCCGATGGTTTCACATTTCACCTCAATCGACCCAGGTGTCATCAGGACACGCTCGATGGCCCCGATGATACCTCTCACACCGTGGGTAATGTGCATGCCCTCAAAAGCCGGTCCGGAAGCGCACGAGCAGACGATCACACCCTGACTGTCTGCAAGTGCCATTTCGGTATTTGTGCCAATATCTAATATCAATCTTATACCGTTGTTGGGAGCAAGATGATTAACAATCAACTGCACGCTCACATTATCTCCACCCACAAAACCTGCGATGGAGGGCAATACATATATTTTCCCTTTCTGATTCATCAGGAGAGGAGGGTGTAGTTCATTGGCAGTAATCGTAATCCCCTGCTTTGTCACAGGCCTGTATGGGGAGAAACCGAGCGACTGGGGTGACAGACCGAGAAAGAGGTGTTGCATGCAGGTGTTGCCCGCGCAACAGCACTCGTAGATATCCTCTGGCGCTATCCCTGTTGCGACACAACAATCCTTGATCAGTCGATTAATGGATTCAACTACAGAAGATTGCAACCTAAACAAATTTTCTTCATTCTCTATGACGGCCGATATGCGTGTCATCAGGTCATCGCCCATATTCGCCTGGGGGTTGCCTGAAGACGAAATCGATAAAATCTTCCCATCGTTCAAATTGAGAAGGTAGCAGACAACAGTTGTCGTTCCTACGTCAACTGCAAGCCCATAAATGCCCCTTCCTCCTTCCCTTTGCACAGAAATAATCTCTCTGTCGTTCCATATCGTGAGTCCGACTGCTTCGCCCTCCTCTGAATTGCTGATGCTCTTTGATAGCTGCTGTAGCGCTTCGTAGCCGAATGATACCTGTGCCAACCCATGCTCTTTCTCCAATTTGTCAAGGATCAGCTTCTCATATGGTAAAAGACTTCCAGACCTGAATAGAGAACGCTCGATTACATATCTCTTCACCGACGGGTCTGGTTCAACGATTACACTGGTACCACCTGTATGGATCTTCAGGTGTTCGGTCGAGTCCTCAGGGACGTCTATTACGAGATCGACGGCAAGGGGAGACCAGATAGCACATCCGAGTCGCAATCCGCTCCTTATTTCTTCCGGCGATAGTAGGTTCTTCTCCGTTTCGGTCAATGGTCCCAAGGTCTCCATACCTTTTCTCACGAAGACCTTGCAGCGGCCACACCTCCCTTTTCCCCCGCATGTAAAGGCAATATTGATATTCAGCATCTTTGCCAGATCCATTACCCTGCTGCCCGGCGGTGCTATGATGTGTTTGCCAGCGGGTAGGAACGTTACATTACTTTCATTCATTTCATCAGAGCCGGCAGGAACAGCGTTATCTGCGGGAATAACACCAAAAGGACAACAGTCAGACACATGGGGATGAGAAAGGGTATCGATCCGGCAAAACACTCCGTGAGGGGCCTACCGGAGACGCCGCTCAGCACATACACGTTCATACCCACCGGCGGCGTCAACAGAGATATCTGCGCCATCAAGGTGACCAGAACACCAAACAGCAGAGGGTCGAATCCCAGCTTGTCGATCACAGGGAAGACAACGGGCAAGGTAAGAAAAAACATGGGTACCGAGTCTATGAAACAGCCAAGCGGGACGTAAAGAAAAAGTATAAGGGCCAGGACCCAATATCGGGATACGGGGAGCGCAACCATATATTCGGCAAAAGTCTGTGGAAGACCGCTCAAGCCGAGAAAGGTATTGAAGACCTTGGCGCCTATGATGATGGTGAATATCATGCAGGAAGTCTTGGCGGTATCCACGAGCGAAGCCCTAAAGACTTTCCAGCTCATTCTTCTCGTAAACACCAGTATGAGAAATGTCGTGAACGCACCTGCCCCGGCCGCCTCTGTAGCAGTAAAGATGCCGACCAGTAATCCGCCTACAATCACCACGAAGAGGACAACTATCCACCATATCTTGCTCGTGCTCACCAATTTTTCCTTCAAGGTAAATCTCAGCTCGCTTTTCGGAGCCAGACTTGGATTCCTGTTAACCATATAGAGCACAAGGCCCATCAGCATAAAGGCAGTCAAGATTCCGGGGAATATTCCGGCAATGAATAGGGGCCCTATGGGTACCGAGCATATATAGCCGTACACAATGAATGCGAGGCTCGGGGGGATCATTATGCCAAGACTCGAGGCAGAGGTTATGCAGCCGTAAGCCAGACTCGATTTGTAATTGTGCTTCTCCATCTCCCGCAGCGCTACCGGACCAATGGTCCCCACTGCAGCCATACTTGAGCCGGTACAGGCTCCGAAAAACGTGCAGGCGATGATGGTTGCATAGGCAAGCGACCCTCTTACTCCCCCTGACCACGTAAAGGCGAATTCGTATAGCAGGCTGCTTATCCCGCTGTGGAAAAGGAAATTACCCATAACAATGAAGAGAGGAATAGACAGGAGAATATAATTTGAGCTTTCGGAATACACTGCAAGCCCAAGTGCAGCAACCCCTGAATCGAATCCTCTCATCAATGTAACACCTACGAGTCCCGATACGGCAAAGACAATGGCAATTTGCACTCTAAGGACAAGAAGCACAACAAAGGTCAACATGGTGATTCCAATAATCAGTATATCAGACATGATACTCTACCTCCGAGTAAACTCAAGGGTACGTGTTTAAGTATGTTCAGCCACGACCCTTAAGCAGATTTTGGCTATACGCCCTTGGACTTATATCCGAAGAACCCTAACAACCGGACGATCAATACCAGACAGTTTACTGCCGCAGCGATTGAAATGACAACCTGGAATGGATAAAGGGGGATTTGGAGAATCGGGATAAGCTCACCCAGCTCGAAATTCCTTTTCACAAGTGTTATACCTTGCCAGATTACAAGGCAGAAGATTCCCAGCGTAAGAAGGTTGGTAAGAATCTCTATTCTATGTTGAGTTGGGCGGGAAAGGCGCGTAAAGACTATGTCCATCTCAACATGCCCTTTTACCAACTCAGTAACGGGCCATGCAAGGCAGATTACCCACACTTCCATGATCTCGCTGATCTGGTAGGCGCCGGGAACAGAGTGCCCAAAAGATCGTCCTATGACATCAAAAGCTGTGAGGAACATTAAACCAGCCATTACAAATAGGCCTAACATAAGGGTGATGTTTGTGAGCCCTTTCATATATCTCTCCATAGCTTCCATGTTTCGCTTCCTCCCCTCTGCGAGTGCTTTTCTCTATTAGAAATCGAGAATAAAGGGTTCCTCGCCGTATTTTTGCTTCATAAACATATAATAGTCTTTCGCCGCCTTTTTCATCGGATATCCAGCCGCCTCGTATTTTTCAATATAGGCCTTTACTGATGGCGCCAATATCTCTTTGAGCCTCTTCGTGTCGGATGCAGGCAGGTTATAGATTTTCGGCTTGTTATTCTCGATAGCTTTTACATCATCACGGTCATGTTGGCTACTGGCCATAAGGGCATATTTAGCCCTATTCCTCTCAAGCACGTCCTTAGCTTCCTTTGGTAGTTTTTCCCAGGTATTCTTGTTCATCAAAGTTGCGAAGGCGAAGGTTAAGAAGTTCACTTTCGTGATTTCATTAGATACATGGGCCAACCGGAAGGTATCCAACACTTCTGCCGTACTGAATACGCCATCTATCACTCCCCTTTCGAGGGCAGTGTAGACTTCCGGCATAGGGATACTCACAGGAGTTGCTCCTGCGGTTGTGATTAAGTCTCTCGCAGCCATCCCTGGAATTCTGATCTTCATCCCTTTTAATTCAACAAGAGAGGTTGCAGGTTTGGTCCCTTTCCTCCACATGAGGTGGCAAGGACCTCCAGTGAAAACGTAGAGCAGTTTCACATTTGCGTACTCTTTGTTTAGATATCCCTTTTTCATCAACTCCATCAAACCTTCGGTCATTGCCTCAGCTGAAGACGCATAAGAAAAGGTTACCAGATCGGTGATCGGGAAGCGTCCAGGTGTGAATGAGATGTTCAAATAAGCCATATCAGCTATTCCCTTAAGTGCTATTTCATAATGCTCTTTAGCCTTACCCAATGTCTCGCCGTGGTAAATTTTCAATTTTACCTTACCCTTAGTAGCCTCCTGCAGGTCTTTATCCATCTGCAGCCATGCGGGAATCGCAGGCTCTTTATCAGTTCCCCAGCTCGAAAACGAGAGCACCATAGGCGCTTCCGGAGCTGCTCCCACCGATTGCATGCTTGCAAAGAAAAACACACACATGAAACCCACCATAATTAATAGACTGATTTGCCTACTTCTTGTCCTTCCATTCATAGTCTACCTCCTTTTATTTCGTTCACTTTATCCTTATCGGAAAAGTGCCGTGCTACAAACAGAACTTCTATACTATCTCTATGCAGTCCCTTTTCATTTGCACCACCAGTTCTTTGATTTTCTCGACACCCTCTATTGCTTCTTCTCCCCAGGCATCAGCGCCTATCTTCTCTGCAAATTCGCGGGACGTCGCTTCCCCTCCTATGATCGTCTTAATCTTGCCTTTAAGGCCAGCCCTTCCCAATTCATTCTCCAGTTCCTGCATCTTAGTAAGCGTGGGAGTCATGAGGCTGGAGCTGGCAATGATTCTTGCCCCGCTTTCCCTGGCTGCTTCCACAAACTTATGAACAGGTACATCACAGCCCAAGTCAATCACTTCGAAGCCCTCAACTTCGAGTGCCATTTTCACAATATTTTTGCCTATATCATGGATATCTCCTTCAATTACACCCAGAACCACCTTTTCCGGATTGTTTTGCTTTATCGTGGATTCCTTAATGAGGGGGAGGAGAAATTGAAATCCTGCCTGAATCGCATCGCTCATCAACAGAAATTCCGGGAAAATAATGTCATTCTGCTGGAATCTTTCAGAGATTTCTTTAACTAACGGACGCAGTTCCTCCTTTGCAATCTCGAGAGCGCTTAGACCCCGAGAAAGGCCTGACTGTACCACATTTAGAAACGCCTCTTTATCCCACTCCTTCAGCGCTGCCACCATCTCATTATACAATTGCATTCTTCCCGGTACCTCGCAAGTTGAGTCATAAACAGCTACTATTAGCCCTCCACCCTGACTTCCGGGGATTGCACGGGATCTGCCTTTCTTACCCGACACAAAAGTGCCCTTGCAGGCATCCCACCCCATGCGGGATCATAATTGCCGCCTGTAAGTAGGTTCCCATTTGCCAGTCCGCCCCACGCGTGGGGTAAGGACACTACCATAGGATGAATGTCGGCTGTGGCTGCGGCCTTCATCAACACCATCCCTCTTTGTGTTTCAATAGTGACCATATCACCACTTTTTATCCCCAATTTTTGCGCAGTCTGTGTATTGATCTCCACCAGCGGTTCCGAGTCTCTTGCCCTTAAACTGGGGGTATTCCTATGAAGAGAATGCATAAAGTGAAGTGAACGGGTGCCGGTGGTCAAGATTAACGGGAACCTTTCAAAAAGCCGTGGCGCAGAGACAGGGCTTTCAGAAGTCTCATAAAAAGTGGGTAGGGGATCAAGTCCAAACTCTTTTAGCTTTTGCGAATAGAACTCGCACTTTCCGCTGGGTGTATTAAAGCCCTCTTTTTCATATTTTTTCCATTCCCTTTTCTTGTGAAAAAAACCAGCAGGATTAGCTTTAAGGTCATCGACAGTGACAGGAATGCTAAGCTTACAATCCCTCAATAGCTGATTCTGCATTTCCGTGACATCCTTCCATGGCAAGTACTTTTCGCCAAAACCCATCCTATAGGCCAACTCCCACCACAATTTCCAGTCTTCCAGGCAGCCCTCGGGAGGTTCTATAACCTTGTTCATTAGAGCGAACATGGGTCTACCTACGTACTGATAGATTTCTTGCTGCTCGAAAGTTGTGCAGGCTGGGAGCACAAGATCAGCCAGTTCGGCAGTTTCTGTCATGAAAAGGTCATGAACCACCATAAAGTCAAGCTTCTCATATGCCCTTTTTTGCCGGTTCGCATCTACCCATGTGAGAACAGGATTGCCTGCCTGCACAATGAGCGCTTTGATTGGATATGGTCTTTCGTCAAGAATAGCTCGTATCATTCCTTCCATCGGCGGCTGGCCGACACGTTCATAAAAGAGAGGCCACGTCTTTGCCCCCGCTCCCTTTGGCGGTCTTTCCTCCTCCGGAACCGTTTCCAAGGCAATTTTGCTGAATATATAAAAGGGCATAAGTGTAGACCCACCACGCACATCAAGGTTGCCCGAGAGTGCTATCATGAAACATAAAGCCCGGCATGCCTGGAAACCGTTCTCCACACAATCAAGACAGTTCCCTTGAAATATCACTGCTGGTTTGGATGTCGCGTAGAGTCTCGCGTAAGCCCTTATTAGATCAGCAGAAACCCATGTTATTTCCTGGACCTTTTCCGGCGTATATGCTTTTACGTGTTGGGCTAGCTCTGCAATCCCCGTTGTATACTTTTCTACAAACTCTTTATCATAAAGCTGCTCCTCTATCATCACGTTAATAATACCGAGCGCTAAGGCACAATCCGTGCCTGGCCGCAACTGCAAATGCATATCCGCGGCTTTCGCCAAAAATGTACGTCTGGGGTCTACAACCACCAGTTTTGTGCCCTGCTGCTTCATAAGAAACATATTGTCTGCTGCAAAGGGGACAGAACCTGTGGGATTTGCTGCCCATGTGGTAATGAGCTTTGTCCCAACAAGGGTTGGGGGTGCATAACCGCCGTAAGTAGTCTCGCCAGCTATTACCTTTGCAAAATAACATGTCGAGTCAACAGAGTAATATGAATCTGACCCAAATCCAATAAAGAATCTCCTGGCTGCGTATCCAAAATCTCGGAAGCTCTCAACCTGACCAATATAAGAGGCCAAGGCCCGAGCGCCGTATTTCTCTTTTATTTGGCCAAGTTTATCAATCATCAGATTAAAAGCGTCGTGCCAGTCAACCTTTTTCCATCCCCCTTTCACCTTTTTTAGCGGGTTCAGGAGCCTGTTCTTCAGTTCGTGTTCATACCATTCTGGGATTACTTCGCCCTTAATACAGATCGGCCCTATAATGCTCTCCATCATGCCCACAACACTTACAGGCTTATTGTCTTTCACTTCGATGTCGATACCACAACCGGGCGGGCAGAAGAAACATATTGTTTTCCTGACTGTTGAATCTCTCTTTATTGAAGTATCCTCGTTCATACTTTAACCCTCCTAACTTTTAATAATCTCCACATGAATGAAGCACATTGATTTTTGCCGCCTTATTACCCCGCAGTTTTCTTTTTTAGCTCCAGTTCCTTCAAGCCCCGGCGCATTGTTTTGCCACTTGCCGTTACAGGCATCTCTTGGATGAACTCCCACGCTTTCGGAACCTTGTACTTCTCAAGCTTTTCCTCAGCAAACCGCTCCAATTCTGCAATGAGTTTCTCAGAAGGCTGAAATTCAGCCTTCAATTTTACGAACGCCTTTATTATTTCTCCTTTGACAGGATCTGGTACACCAATACAGCCGACAATTGCGACCGCGGGATGGCTGCTGAGTACACCCTCAATCTCGTAGGGAGCAATCAGGTAACCGGAACTCTTAATGATATCCACGTCCCTGGCCTTGAACCAAAATACCCCCTGTTCATCTCGATAGGCGAGATCGCCGGAATAGAACATACCGTTACTTACGACGAGACTTTGTTTATCAGGAATCCTCCAGTATAGGGTACCGGCCGCACCACACGCCTTAATTACCCCGACCTCTCTGACCCCCACTTCTTTTCCGGTCTGCTCGTCGACAATTTTTACCTCATATCCATCATAAGGTATGCCAAGCGAAGTTGCGGAATGAACACCAGGTATGGTGCCAATAAAATTCCACATCTCAGTATACCCGTAAGAGTTGAAAAATTTGACCTTTGGTAGGATTTTTTTAAGCGAAGACTCCAGGTCTTCTGTGAACGTCTCACCTGCCGTCATTAGCAATCTGACAGAACTAAGGTCGTATTTTGGTATTTCAGGCAACATCATTCGGTAGGTGGTCGGAACACCGACTAGGACTGTTGCCCGGTAACATTCTGCCTGTGATAAGAACTCTTCCACACTGAATCGCTCCATTAAGATAAAAGAACCACCGACGCAAAGCGCATACATGACCGCAGCATGGCCATAAGCAAAAGGCAGGGGTGGGGCAATTGAGAGTATATCATCTTCCCTGAGACCTGCACGATTCACAGTCCCTGCCACGTGCCCCAATATACCCACGGGTGTCTGAATGCATCCTTTAGGGGAACCTGTTGTCCCTGACGTATAATGGATCATTACCGCATCATGGTAGTAAATATTTTCGCTTTTTGCGTTTTTGTCACCCTCTTCAAGAAGACGTTCCCAGAGAAGATAATTTTTACTTGTGTGTGCTTCGTTTCCCCCATAAACGATAACATTCACCCCATCACCGATTCCTGCCTTCTCGACCTCATCAATAAGACCAGCATCGACTATTACTGCCCTAACCTCTGCATCTTTAAGAATATGGGCAATCGAGGGGGCCTTCAACAAGACAAACAGGGGAACCAAGATGGCGCCTATCTTCTGAATAGCCATATCGCTTATGACGAATTCCGGGCTATTGGTCATTCTAATCGCAACCCTGTCACCTGACCTGATCCCAAGTCTCTTCAGGCTACTCCCAAGTTTATTTGACATTTGGGAAAGTTGACCATAACTAAGGAACTTGTCCCGGAAAAAGACAGCCCTTTTCTGTTCTCTCCCTTCGTCGAGATTCCGTTCTACGAGGTACTCTGCCAGGTTAAAATCCTCCGTCCAAGGCACTAAACGGGTCGGCCTTATAGATGGCCACGCATCAGCGGGCGGCCAATACTCTTTTGGAACCCTCGTTCTGAGAAGTAGCTCTTGTCTCATATTCATAATGTTAGTCCTCCAAAAAAATATTCTGTAATTAAAAACCTGCTCAATGCTCTCAAAACCCTATAAGATGTTTTGCCACTGCTCTGTTTGTCGAATAGCATCCTTCCAGCAGTACTCAACGCAAAGCCTGCATGTTTTGCCACAACAGCTTTCGACGTCGACAGGAATAGCCTTTCCCTTATGTATCTCATATACCCCTACGGGGCAGATGAAAGCACAGTCGCCACATCCAGTGCACTTTGCTTCATCTACGATAATCTTAAGCATCAGTACCCCTTTCTCTCTCGAAGTCGACCACCAGGTCCTTTATGATGGTGAACTTTCGATGAGGTTTTATTACCATCTCCTTGGTAGCGAGCATTTGACAGGCGAGAACAGGAGCACCATTAACTTCTACGACACATCCTCCGCACCTGGCAGGACCAACACCGTTACATCCACAACGAAAGGCTATTTCGGCGTCTTGGTTTTCATAGATGTGCTTTAACACCTGAAGAACAGTAAGCCCTTTCCATTCAACTTCATACGTTTTGTACTTGGGTTCTTTGTCTTTCGATGGATCAAACATGAAAATCTTCACATTAGCCTTCTCATCCAATTTGGGCCTCCTTTTCGGGCTGGACAATGCACAAGTCAACAGGTTCGGTGGAAATCTTCATTTCATCACCCACCTTATTGATTATGATATGCTTTAGCCAACCAGGATCTGCCTTGGGGAAATCGATTCTTTCATGGAGACCACGAGTCTCTGTCCTCATAAGGGCCGGAGTGCAGACTATCTCCGCCACATCAAGCATATTCCTGGCCTCAAGAGCATCAAGCCAGTCAAGATTGAAGCTCTTGTGCTTAGCTACGGTGGCCATTGCCGGGATTTCTTTCTCCCTGATTTGCTTAAGCTGTTCGAGCGCAGCCGTTAACCCTGCCTTGTCCCTTCCCAACATAGCATGCGTAGAGAGTATTTCTTGTACCTTCTTCTTCACCTCAAGGGGCCTCTTACCTTTCATTGCCTTGAGGGGTGACATAATGTGTTGAGACAGTCTTTCAACGTCGGCCTTGTTGATGTCCGGTAGACGAAGCTCTCTTGCTCTTTCAGCCGCTTCTCGTCCCGCAATTAAGCCCATAGCAAGACAGAAGGTAATTGAATTGCCAGCTAATCTGTCCGCTCCGTCTTTTCCTCCTGACCCAGCTTCTCCCACGGCGTAGAGCCTTTTGAGACTTGTTTCGCACCTTTTATTGATCCAGCAGCCTCCCTGCACATAGTGAGCGCCCGGCGCAACTTCAATGGCGTCATGACGTATGTCTAAACCGGCATCCTTTAACTTCTCGAAGTAGTGAACACCTGCTGATTTTTCCAAGAAGTTGTCTATGAGATTTACTGGGAGATGGCGGAAGCTCATATAAACCCCACCGTGTGGAGATCCTCTCCCTGCTCTCACCTCGCTTACAATTGCGCGCGCGGCTGCCTCCCTTGTTACCCATTCTTTTTTCTCAGGGTAATATCTTTCGAGAAACCTTTCACCGAGATTATTATAAAAATGTGGATGAAGGTTAATCCAGAGCATATACGGATAAATATCACCACGGGCATTGGGGGGCCATAGGTGTGCGGCAGGAATAAACTGAACAAACTCCATATCCATCATTTTGACTCCAGCCCTGTAAGCCATGGCGTGACCGTCACCAGTGGCAGTTGGGTTTGCTGTTGTAAAGTTGTAACAGCCCATGAACCCTCCAGTGGCCAGAACCGTCGATTTTGCCCTGTATACTTCTATTGTGCCATTTCTCAGGTCAAGCCCAATCACCCCCCCGACGGCATCGTCGCACACTAAGAGATCCACAACGAAAAAATCTTCCTTCACCCTGATCTTTCTCTTCTTGATTTGTCTGTACAAGGCCTTTCTATATTCAGGGCCTAAGAAAAGACCTGGTTTACCGCAAACACTTCGGGGAAATGAGTGTCCTGGAAAGGGCAACTGATAGAACCGATTGTCCTTTTTCGCTAATCTGACACCCCACTTATTCATGTCTGCAACAGTTTTGAGGCCGAGCGCCAAGAAGGTCTTCACAAGTGTCTGGTTGTTCAGATACCATCCTCCCTTTATGGTGTCCATAACGTGAGTTTCAACGCTGTCGGGAGAATAGAGGGCGGCCTGGAAACCGTTTCCGGCCATCCACGCTGCTGCCCCATCCTTACAAAACGCACCTTTGTTTATCAGGATCACGTCAGCTCCGCTCTCGGAAGCCTCAATGGCTGCTCTGATGCCCGCGATGCCCCCTCCTATGACCAGCACATCTGTCCTTTTTTCCACAAACGTCATGTTGAACTCCTTTCCACGAAGCTTTATTTTTAATCTTCCGAATCTTGCGAAATTATACCCGTATCAAAAAGACAATTCAATAGAGAGAACCGACTAATTTAGTAATACTTTTGGACTATTCATGAAGAAGTCTTAGCCAAGCACTGGGATCTAAACTCCTGAGTAGCCACTTTGCGAGCATCTTTTGCTATCAACGCTCTGTGCTGACCCCAATTTGTCAAGACAAAGCGCCTTTGAATCTTCCGGACCATACTTATGCCATCTCTTGTATGCTCATTAAATCTGCATAGGCCTGGGAAGGTGTCCGGTAATTCAACCCACAGACCTGCTGTGACGAGTTTTGGTGTTATATCGTACAATATGCGCTGCAATGATTCTGTTCAACCTCGGCAAGGTTCTGGAACCAGTGATGTTAGATACGCTCCCGCTTCACCGAGCCAATGATTCTCTATGTAATAGCGTTACCCTTAAGGATTACCCAAATAGTTAAAAGCCAGATCAAACCCTAACTATTGCGCCTCATGCATAAAAAGGTGAGCAGCATTTTGGCTTCCATGATCCAGTTTGAGCTCAACGCTAAAAGATATTCCTCTATCCAGAACCCCGAAGTGTCTGGTCACTTCAACTTCGATTTGACACCTAAGTCGTATATGATAGAATATGACCATATTGTGAAGTAAGTAATTTCAAGCAAAAATGAGCAAAATGCGTGATTGCTAAAAAAATACAAGCACATTAAAACATTGACACATTCACACATTCACACCATACTAAAAAAAAGGAGACTATATGAATCTAAAAAATTTTGAAAAAATGGAAGCGCCTCAACTCCGCAGTTACATTGAATTTCTCCTTTGGCATTACAGGGTCATTGACGCATTCTGGTTTCTTTACGTGGCGGAAGAGTTTGACCAGCCCACGGCCGAACGCATCAATGAAAGGGTTTGGGGGAGAGTACCTCAGATGGCAGCAAAAGACTTCATAACCCGTTTCAATATAAATGAAAAAGGTCTTAAAGGTTTTGTAAAGGCTTTGAGGTATTTTCCGTGGGCCATCCTTGCGGAGTATCAGATTGAAGAAAAGGATAGTGAGGTAATCATTAACGTACCCAACTGCCCGACACAGGAGGCAAGGCTGAGACGTGGTCTTGATGAGTTTGTCTGCAAGGACATGCATAAGGCCGAGTTCATAAGCTTTGCCCACGCTATTGACCCGGACATCAGGATTGAATGTCTTTTTGCCCCACCTGATCCTCACCCGAAGGATACATTCTGTAAATGGAGGTTCACAATATAAATTTAGCGGAACATGTCAATGGCAACCCTGGCAGGATATTCTGGCGTAGAGCGCATAAGGTAAAGTCGAAGACTCCTTTCCATGCACTCACCGGTGCCTTGTTACCCCTACCCTCGGACATAAATGGAATAAAGGACAGGTGCTGCATAGAGGCGAGATGGGTTTACATATATTTCTCCCGAAGGTCACAAGGAGTGTATTGTAGATTATCCAGTATTTTTCAGGCAGTATCTTCTTCAATGCCTCTTCCGTTTGATGAGGGTTTTTTGTTCTTATAATACCCATCCTGTTTGAAATCCTGTGTACATGGGTATCCACACATATGCCCAATTTCCCATAAGCTTCTGTAATGACAAGATTTGCGGTTTTTCTCCCTATGCCATTTATTTTCAACAATTCGTCTATGGTGTCCGGAACCACCCCATGGTAATCTTCAAGAATCACCTGTGAAACATGTTTCAAAACCCTGGATTTGTTTCTGTAAAAACCAACAGGGTATATGAGTTTTTGTAGCTCTTCAATGGGTAATTGTAAGATTTCTTCAGGTGTTTTTGCCTTTTTCATAAGCCTTTCCATAACCTTGTCAGTCAATTCATCCTTTGTCCTGAGACTCAAAAGAGTACCGATGAGAACGAGAAAGGGGTTGCCCCTCTCCCTTTTTGAGATTTTTGTAACAACTGGCACATCGTCCTTAAAGGTTGCTGTGAGGGTTTCTATCATCTCGCTAAATGGAAAGTTTTTCATTTACCTACAATGGGTTCGGATCGGGTGTATGCCCCGCTATCTCTTCTATCCATTCCGCCATATGCTCTGTATGCGAGCCTTCCCAGTAAACCCTTCCACAGGATGGACAGTTTTTGAATTCTTCGTATTTATGGAATACGAATTCCGGGACAAGCTGTTCAATATCCGCCTTTGCAACATCAATCAATTCAATATTGCATATCATACACCTGTTCATTACCTTTCCGGAATCTATAAATGGTCTGATGATGTGGCTGATTTCTTTGAGTTGTTCCTTTACTTTGTCGGATTTTATAAAGATGCACCTCTCATAACCCACCATCTTACTCCTTTTCGTAAAAAAGTACGGGGGTTCATCAATCTCTTTATAGGTTTCTAACATCTTAACATCTCTGATGTATTCAGTATCTAAACCGAGGATTCTCAAATACTGTGTGAGTTTGCCAAGCATAACGTCGCAGATAAATTTCATCGTTCTACTAATGCTCTTGCAACCTTTTTAGTGTGCCTTAATATCTCTTCTTCGCCTGGCACTTGCCTGTTCTCCATCAGGACTTTACCCATGCATATCACGGTATCAACGATATAACCATTGGAGGCATACACGATGTCAGAATAGATATCAAAATTTGGGACAAGTTCGGGCCTCATGGTATCAATAAGGATAATATCAGGGCTGTTGCCAACCTTAATCTCCCAGTCTCCTAAGAAGAATATGTTTGCGGCAATCTTCGTTGCTATATCAAAGGTTTCTTTTGCAGGGAACATGGTTGGATTGTGGGTAAAAAATTTTGCGATAAGGGAAGCAAATTTCATCGTTTCGATGATGTCAAGATGGTTATTCGAGGCACATCCATCTGTCCCAAAACAGAAGGGTATTTCATGTTCCTTCATGAGGAAATGGGGAACCACCCTTCCTACTGCCAATTTCAGATTAGACACAGGGACATGGACCAACTTTGATTTTCTACTTTTCAATATAGTGCAATCATGCTCGTCAAGCCAGCATCCATGGCAACCGATAAACCTGTCAGAGAGTACCCCGATTGAATCGAGAAAATCTACAGGCGATAATCCATATTTTTCTTTGGAAAATCGTGTTTCCTCCTGTGTCTCAGAAAGATGCATATGGATCAATATGTTGTGTGCTTCTGAAAATTCCCTCATCCATTGGAGGCTTTCCCTGGAAACCGTATAAATAGCATGGGGTCCAAAGGTAAATGTTACATAAGGTTTGTATTTTTCAGATATTTCGAATAGCTTTATGTTGTGTTCTATCTGTTCCTGACTTTTCTTCCTATCAAACATATCTATAAAAACTGCGCTTATAAGACCTCTGATACCCATATCATTGCTTGCCCTTGCGGTCGCTTCCCAGTGCCAGTACATATCATTAAATACGGTTATCCCGTTCTTTATCATTTCAAGGCACGCAAGTTTTGAGCCCCAGTATACATCCTCCTCGGTAAGCTTTGCTTCCAGCACCCATATCTTTTCCTCAAGCCAGTTTTTCAACTGCATATCATCCGCATATCCCCTGAAAAGGGTCATGGCTGCATGGGTATGACCGTTAATAAGTGACGGTAAGGCAACCTTGTCTCTACCATCTATAATCTTATCTGCCTCCTTCCCGCAGTGTTCCAAAATCTCTTCTATTGTGCCATTTTTGATAAAAATGTCTCTTATCTCTCCATCTAACGATACATTCTTTATGAGTATGTTCATGCAAAACCCCTGTTGAGTAATGTGTGGATAAGCTTTTCAATAGCTTTCATATTTTTTTGTGAGTTTTTTCCTATTTCTTCGATTGTAAGAGGTACTTTTACAATACCATGGCAATAGTTGTCAACAGAGCATATGCTTGTATAGGGGATTTCGTATTCCATGCACAGTGTAGCCTCCGATGCCATTGTCATCCCGACGATATCCCCAAATCGCCTGAGCATAATGATTTCCGCTTTTGTTTCAAGCCTCGGCCCTGTAGTCTGGATATACACGCCACTACCGTGCACATCCATATGAAGCTCCATACACAGAATGTATATGTAATCCCTCAATGCCCTGTTCATTTCGGGCACTATAAACCTCACTTCATCGTCAAAAAAGGTAGGTATGTGCCAGGGGGATATAAAATCATCAGGTAAGACAAACATACCAGGTTTGATCTTTACCTTCAGGCTGCCAACAGAATTGATTGAGAAAACCCTCTGGACATTCAGGCCCTTGAGTGCCCATATATTTGCCTTATGGTTGATCATATGAGGAGGTTTGAGTGGGTTCCCATGCCTCTGAAGAAATACATTATTCTCGTTGATTTTTACCTGAACATAACCATAAGGTGTCTCTATCTTTTGTTCATCCCAATTATTGAAAATGGAAGAATTTAATAAAGATGTACCACCGATGATTACATTCACAGTTCACTATTTACTATTTACTGCTTTGGTGAGTCAAGCATTTTGTATGAGATTCAAAAACTCTTTTTCCGTCACTATCCTTATCCCCAATTCCTTAGCTTTATCAAGTTTTGAGCCTGCCTCTTCACCTGCAACGACATAATCCACCTTTTTGCTTATTGACGATGAGGTTGCACCTCCGAGGGCTTCCACTCGTTTTCTTGCTTCATCTCTCGATAGGGTTTGTAATACACCGGTAAATACAAATGTGAGGCCCTCCAGTACTTTCTTCGCCTCCTTTTTATATGCTATTTCCACGCCAGCGCTCAGTATTCTATTGATTGTCTCTCTATTTTTCTCATCTTCAAAAAATGTGGTGATACTGCTTGATACTTGAGGTCCTATTTCGGAGATATTAAGAAGCTCCACCTCTTTTGCCGCCATTAATGTGTGAATATCCTTGTAATGTTCAGCCAGAAGCACCGATATGTGTTCACCCACATGCCTTATGCCAAGGGCATAGATGAAGCGTGCAAAGGGCCTTTTTTTGGAAGCGTTAACCGCATCAACAATGTTCTGTGCAGATTTATCAGCCATCCTTTCAAGGTTCAGGAGGGTTTCCTTTGTGAAATAGTAAAGGTCTGACACATCTCTGATGATGTTTTTATCAACCAACTGCTCTATCAATTTGGTTCCAAGACCATCTATATCCATTGCCCTTTTTGAAGCAAAATGCTCAATACTTCCTTTAATCTGGGCAGGACAGTTGATGTTCACGCATCTCCTTATCGCCTCATCCTGTGGTCGAACCACCTGTTCCCCGCATACAGGACATTTCTCAGGCATGAGAAAGGGTTGCTCCTTGCCTGTCCTTTTCTCCTTGATAACCTTTACCACTTCAGGAATCACATCGCCTGCCCTTCTCACTACTACGGTATCCCCGACCATGATGTCTTTTCTCTTTATTTCATCCTCATTATGAAGGGTTGCCCTTGATACCTCAACCCCGCTTATCAACACTGGTTTGAGCACGGCAACAGGAGTCAACGCACCAGTCCTCCCGACACCAATAATGATATTTTCTATCACGGTTGTTTCCTCATGGGCTTCAAATTTATACGCGATCGCCCACCTGGGAGACCTTGAGACTGTCCCGAGCATATTCTGATAATCAAAGCGATTCACTTTTATCACAGTCCCGTCTATCTCATAGGGGATTTCTTCCCTGATGCTATTGATATGGTTGTAATGTGCGATGAGTTCGTCAATATCTTTGCAAGGTTTCGCATAGGGATTTACCCTGAACCCCCATTTTTTCAGGTATCCAAGGAATTGAAAATGTGTGTCTACTGTAAGCCCCCTGCATTGACCAAGGGCATAGCAGAAAATGTTTAATTTCCGTTCTGCTGTAATCTTCGGATCGAGCTGTCGGACTGATCCACTCCCGGCATTTCTCGGGTTTGCAAAGAGCGGTTCACCGGAGAGTTCCCTTTTCTTGTTTAACCCTTCAAACTCCCTCTTCCCTATGTACACTTCACCTCTCACTTCGAGCAGCTCCGGAACAGGAATATCCCCTTCGCTAAAAAGCCTCATGGGTATTGCTTTTATAGTCCTTAAGTTCTGTGTAATATCCTCACCCACATAACCATCCCCTCTTGTTGAACCAAGGGTAAATTCACCGTTTACATAGACAAGTTCAACAGCCAAACCGTCTATCTTTACCTCCATTACATAATCAAAATCAGTAATATTCAGGAGTTTCTTGACCCTCTTGTCGAAATCCTTTACCTCATCAACAGACATGGCGTTTGCAAGGCTCAGCATGGGTATCGTATGGGTAACCGTGGAGAATTCTTCCAGAGGCTTTGCTCCAACCCTCTGTGTTGGGGAATTTGGACTGAAAAACTCAGGGGATTTTTCTTCCAGTTCCATGAGTTCTTTCATAAGCCTGTCATATTCAACATCAGAGACAATCGGGTCATCCAGCACATAGTATCTGTAATTATGGAACTCGATTTCTTTCCTAAGTTCTTCTATCTTTTTTCTCGCTTTTTCCCTATCCATGTTTTTCCCTCTTCCTTCTTCGAGAAGCTCACAAGCTGACCGGCTGACAAGCCTGCAAGCTGTAAACATGTGACCTAAGACCGGTTATTACTTCAACGTCAGGGTTACTTTACTTATTCCATCAGGTTGCCACTTTGTTGTGAATCCCAATTTTCTTGCAACCCCCAGCATTTTTTGATTCTCCGTGAGCACCGTACCATAGATCTCTTCCAATCCTTTGTCCTGGGCTATGCCTATTATTACATCTACGAGCTTGTAACCAAGACCTTTCCCATGGTAATCATCATGCACAAGCACAGCGTACTCACCACTCCTGAAGTCAGGTTCGACAATTAATCTGCCGATACCTATTATTTTTCTCTTATCTCCTTCTCTCAGCTCAGCCACAATTGCCATCTCCCTGTCGTAGTCTATATTGCAAAATCTGACGAGCATCTCATGGGTAATATCTTTGATGATTGAAAAAAACCTCACCCTCATTGTCTCCTGAGATAACGTGGAAAGCAACTCGTGCTCTAATGGTTCATCTTCAGGGCGTATGGGCCGGAGTGTGACCTCAGTCCCATCTGTTAATTTCCATTGCATCGTATACCGCGTAGGGTAAGGCGTGATCACAAGGTGCGGGTACTGGGCAGTATGATCTATGGACTCTTTATCTATAATGATTCTTGCATCAAGGGCATATGCTTTCCCGTCAGATATTGCAATGGGATTTATATCCATTTCAGCTATTTCAGGAAAATCTACAATCAGGTTGGAAAAGCTTACCAATATGTGCTCAAGCTGTTTTATGTCTGCTGGCGGTTTCCCTCTGTAGCCCTGGAGCATCTTGAACACCTCTGTTTCCTCCATCAGTCTTCTTGCCAGTGTCTGGTTTAGAGGAGGAAGACCAATAGAAATATCTTTAAATATCTCTGTGCCTATACCCCCCATTCCGAAAAGGATAACGGAACCAAAATCTTTGTCCTTTTTTGTGCCTAAGATAATCTCATAATCAATATTTTCAATCATCTTCTGGACCGTTACGCCTGCTATTTTTGCCTGCGGGGCATTTTCTTTGATAGCTTTAAGCAATTGCGTATACCCTTCCCTTAATTCGTCATCTGACTTTATCCCCGCCTTAATACCGCCCACATCACTCTTATGTGAGATATCAGGAGATGCAATTTTTAAAACGATGGGGTATCTGATCCTGTTCGCTGCGCTTATCGCCCCATCCACACTGTGCACCGTATACGGTGTGGTTATCGGTATGCCATAATTGTTCAAAAAATCCTTTGACTCCTCCTCGGATAGAAGGGTCCTCCCCTCCTTGACAACCCTTTTGATAAAAGCTTTCAGATGGTTCTTTGGTGGCGCCTCTTTTAATGAGAGCTCAGAGGGAGTTTCGTAGAGGAGGGCAAGGTTTTTGTAGTATTTATACATGTAAAGGTATGTCTTCACAGCATCTTCAGGGGTTTCATAGCTCGGAATATTATTGCGGAGGAGGATTGCCCTTGCTTTTTGAACATATTCCCCGCCTACCAGTGCAGTGATGATGGGTTTCCATGCCTGCTTTACAATTTCAACAATGGAATTTGCCAGTTTATCAGGCTTGAGAATCGCCTGTGGCGCATAAATCACCAGCATACCATCTACCTCATTGTCACTCAGGCAAACCTTGATAGCCTTCACGTACCTCTTGTTATCCGCATCTCCCAGTACATCAACAGGGTTGCCTTTACTCCAGAATGGAGGCAAAAAGGAGTTTAACTCTTTGATGCTTTTTTCTGAAAGTTTTGCAAGTTCTCCACCTAAATCAATCAGTGCGTCTGTCGCCATTACACCAAAACCGCCGGCATTCGTTATAATTGCGAGCTTACGCCCTTTTGGCAAATACTTGGAGTCAAGCACCTCCGCTGTATTAAATAGACCTGCGAATTCTTTTACCCTTATTACCCCTACCCTCTTGAATGCAGCATCGTAAACCTGGTCATCACCTGCCATTGCCCCTGTATGGGAGAGAGCAGCTTTGGCACTCTCCATAAACCTTCCTGGTTTGACAATAATTATGGGCTTACTCCGTGCAAATCCCCTTGCAGCACTCATAAATTTCTTTGCATTGCCAACCCCTTCCATGTAAAGCATGATACTTCTTGTCTGATAATCCTCGCCAAGAAAATCAATCAGGTCACCAAAATCCACATCAATCATTGAACCAAGGGATGCAAACATACTAAAACCTATATGGGCATTCATTGCCCAGTCGAGTATGGCACCACCCAGAGCACCGCTTTGTGATATAAAGGCAATATTACCCTGTGCAGGGTTGGCTTTGAGAAAGGATGTATTTAAACCAATGTTGGGCCTGATCACACCGATACAGTTTGGCCCTATGATTCTCATGCCATACCTTTTTCTCATTTCTATTATTTTATCTTCTAATTTCTTCCCCTCATCTCCAATCTCTTTGAACCCTGCGGAGATTATCGTAATGCCCTCTACCTCT
>CAIJOT010000219.1 GCA_903822335.1 uncultured delta proteobacterium | reverse complement strand
TTAAATGGGCAAAACCCAGAGGGTTTATCAACGAAAAAATGCTGGTTTTAAGCTCTTTTTGGAACTATCCCGATATAACGCCAGAAGATAAATTGATCTGCGATGCTTGCATTGTAGTGCCTGAATCCATCAAAGCAGACAGATGGGTGAACGTTCAAATTCTTCCGGGAGGTAAATTCGCCGTCCACAGTTGTGAAATAGAAGTTGAAGGTAATAACGATGCCTGGATGAGCTTGTTTTTGAACTGGTTGATATCCAGTGATTATCAACCGGATGATCGCCCATTTTATGAAATCTATTATAACGATGCTGAAACACATCCTCTCAAGCATCAGATTCTTGATCTTTGTTTACCAATCAAGCCATTGTGTGAATAACCTTTTTATTCGTGAAGCTCCAATTCCGAAAGCGAAGTGTATAAACTAATAACCTGAAGATCACGCGAGGTCACACGTCGGAATTGGTAAGTTGAATAATCCCGCGAAGCGGAGGTTATAATGCCCCGCAGCTTGCTGCGGAAACTTTATCCAAAACTTACTTTGGGGTTCATACCCGTGATTTTTAATACCTCATAATTTATTTAACAATACAAAAAAGCAATAATAGAAACATTAAAAGCAAGAACTGCCAAGACGGTAAGCTTCACCAGGCATATATTGCCATACATTCGAGCACTGTGCATGATAAAAAAAGGAGGTAATTTTATGGGTTTTGTAAAAACTTTTCAGGAGATCATGGCCAACACCAGGACAACGGCGGACTTTTACGATGCAGAAATGCTCACCTTATTATGGGAAACCAAACCCGAGATAATAGCACGATTGCTCCCTGCGCCTTTAAAATCTGCAGCACAGCCTGTTGCCATGGCCTTTGTGGCTAACTACCCAAGAACCAATTTTGATGTGACTTATTATGAGAGCGCCCTGTTTATCCGCGCTTCGTACAACGGTGAAGAAGGCAATTATTGTCTTGCCATGCCTGTAACCAATGACATGGCTATGGCAGGGGGAAGGGAGATGTTCGGGTTCCCGAAGAAGATCGCGGATATCCATTTCAAAAGAGATGGAGAGTCCATCAGCGGCTGGACCGAACGCAGAGGAATAAGGTTCATGGAAGTTAAGGCGAAGATGACCGGAAAATTCAATGATGCCCAAGCCCAGGATGCCATCATAAACATGGCAAAGAGCGATGACGGCACCATGCGAGGCATTTCTTTCAACTATAAGTATTTTCCTGCGCCTGAAGGCGGCGCTTTCGATTATGATCCGCGACTTGTACGTCAGGAGACCATCCTCAGACCTAAGGTTATTGAGTTCGGCGAAGCAGAGATAATCTTAAATGCCTCTGATTATGACCCTTGGCATGAGGTTGAGGTGGTGAAGATGCTGGGCGCAATTTATACTGTAGGCGATAATTCCATGCTGAACGGCAAGGTTGTTGCTGAAGGAGATTTCATGCAGTTTGTACCGTATGCTTTTCTTAAATGGGATATGAAATAGATGCTTTAAGGAGGTTCAATCATGACGTACCGCAACATCGACATGAATGTGAGCGCAGAGGCGAAGGCCATGTTCGAGCAAGTGAAGAAGTTCAGTATGGAAGTAATGCGTCCAGCGGGTATAAGCTTGGATAAGCTCTCTGACCCTGCAGATGTGATAGCAAAAGATTCCTCACTATGGGAAGTAATGAAAGGGTTCAGGGAGTTGGGGCTTCACACCATGCAGATCCCCAAGTCTTCAGGCGGCCTCATGGGTGAATTTGACCCCATGGCAGGCATACTCATCACAGAACAGATGG
>CAIJOT010000218.1 GCA_903822335.1 uncultured delta proteobacterium | reverse complement strand
TGTTTCTAATTTTTTACCTATTTTCTTCGATAACACAATATACGATGCCCCTGTGTCTACGAGAAGCTGGACAGGAATTGTCTTATTTAAAATAGCGACAACTTTAAGGTGCTCCACTTTCTGTGGACCTCCGGTCTGGACTGCCTGTTGTTTCTCCTCGCTTAACCTCTTTTCCCTTCCCAATCTCTGCCCATACTGTTGAGGTTTACAGGTTTCTATAGCGCCCGCTTCACATCTCGTTCTGTCAACCCAAGTGGTATTGGACAATTTAACGCCCGTGAGCGTTGTATGGGTTAGGTTTGCATTCGATAGATTTGCCAAGCTGAGATTTGCACCACTTAGCCTTGCCCTTTGCAGATTAGCTCCTGTCAGATTTGCACCAATGAGTCTTGCACCCTGTAGATCAGCACCAGTTAAATTTACGCCCTCCATTTCTGCATCTTGTAAGCTTGCTTCTCGCAGGTTTGAAAAGCTCAGGTTTGCACCTGAAAGATTTGCAACAGACAGATCTGCAGCGCTCAGATCTGCATTAGATAAGTTTGCACCTATCAGATTTGCATGGAATAGGGTTGCAGCTCTCAGGTTTGCCCCCATGAGGTTTGCGCCTGTCAGGTTTGCCCGTGTTAGCTGAGCCCGTGTTAGCTGAGCACCAGTAAGATCACAATGTGGACAGTTTTTTGTTGTATTCAGCTTGAGGAGGTCGGCCTGATTCAATGCATATAGGGTATTTGGCGTGGATGACCAAAGAATGACCAGCAAGCCAAGAAGCAATGAGGAAAACCTATGGAAAATCATGGAGAGTAGTTGACTGGTAAGATGTTAGCCCGCCTTCTTTTGATATAGGGGTGACATGCTTCTCAGGAAATCTACGCTTTTCTTCAGGACATCAATTGTTTTGCCTACCTCTTCGATAGTATTGTCTATGCCGAATGAGAAGATAATGGTTCCCTGGGCAATTGTGTAATCGCAGCCAATGGAGGTTAAAACGTGGGATGCCCTGAGTGATCCTGTGGCACAGGCTGAACGGGTAGACACACAGATACCCTCCTGATCGAGCATAAGTGTTATTGATTCCCCTTCAACGTATTTTACCGAACAGGATATCAGGTTAGGAAGGCTTTGTAGAGGATGACCATTGATGAAGACCTCATCAATCTCAGTGAGACGACCCATAAAGTATTTTTTGAGATGAAGCATATGTTCTGTCCGGGATGACATCTCAACACTTGCCAGTTCTGCGGCTTTCCCCATGCCTATAATGCCTGCCATGTTCTGTGTTCCAGCCCTCAGGTTCATTTCCTGAATCCCTCCATCTAAGAGAGGAATAATTTTTGTATCCGGACGAATATAAAGGGCACCAACACCTGAAGGTCCGTAGAACTGGTTTGCCGCTATACTCAGGAGGTCTACCCCCATTGCTTCCACATCTACTGGCATTACACCACCTGAAGCAACTGCATCAGAGTGAAAGGTTATACCCCTTGCTTTTGTAATCTGCCCGATCTCGGCAATCGGTTCAATAGTCCCAATCTCATTATTGGCATGCATAATACTTACGAGTATTGTTTCGTCAGTGATGGCCTTTTCCACATCTGACGGGTCAACCAATCCAAACTCATCCACGGGCAGAGATGTCACATGATAGCCCATTCTCATCAGCATCCTTATAGATTTGAGTACAGCCTGGTGTTCTATGTTAGAAGTAATGATATGTTTCCCTTTGTCAGCCATTGCGAGAGCTACACCTTTAATGGCATGGTTGATGGATTCGGTTCCTCCTGATGTAAAGATCACTTCCTGTGGTTTTGCATTGATGAGGTTTGCAACTTTCCCTCGAGCCCCCTCAATAGCCTCCATTGCTGCATCACCAATATGGTGCTGGCTTATGGGGTTACCAAAACTATTCTGGATGTACTCAATCATTACCTCCTTTACCAATGGATGAAGGGGTGTACCAGAAATATAGTCTAAATATATTGTTTGCATAGTCTCCTCTTCTTCAAGTAGATGCCCATAATACTAATGGTTATGCGATGTGGATTTTCCACAGCTAACGCAAAAAGGCATTTCTTCTATAAGCTCAAAATTGCAATAAGGACAATAGCAATGGCCCTGATGAGAACTGATGTGTTCAACCTTCTCATCTTTTCTCTTTCTTACCTGTCCTTCTTTTTTGGCATAATAGTTCACGATCGCTTTATGCAAAGCCTCAGCACCAAGGTGTGAACAGTGAAGTTCATTCTTTGGCAGTTCTCCCACTTGAGCCAATATTGTTTTATTGGTAATCTTGAGCGCTTCTTCAAGGGTCTTCCCCTTTGCCATCTCAGTTACCATACTCGATACAGCAATAGCAGCGCCACATCCGAAGGTTTCAAATTTAATATTGTCAATACGATCATCCTTCACCTTGATGGTTATGGTCATCATATCACCACACACCGGATTGCCCACCTCACCAACCCCATCGGGATCTTCAATCTTGCCCATATTACGGGGATTTTTGAAGTGATCCATGACAATTTCAGAATATTGCATGGCTTTTCTCCTTATTTAGTTAATTTATCTGACCTAAATTTTAGTATAATGCATTTCATATTCAATAGCAAACTTCATGATGATTTGTGGTTGACAAGTTAAAAAATTGGTGTATAGTTGATTATAGGGAGATTGTTATTTTGCTACAAATCTTAGCAAAAGAGGGAGATTATGGAGGAAAAAGGCAAATCATTGACTGCACTACGCTTTAGAAAAAAAGTAAAGGAGGTGACATAAAATGGGTAACCAAGGGAGCCAGTTTAACACTGAAGACTGGTGGTCAGTATGGATCGGACTCTTTATATTCCTTTTGGGCCTGCTCTATTTAGCGGGTGTCGATTTACTCGGATGGGTTGTTAGCCCGAAGATCTGGACGGAGTTTTCCAAATCTATATCACCCGTGTCGAAGAATTACGCTGGTATGTCTGGGGTTCTATCGCTCGTTTTGACTTACATTGCCTTTCTCATCATGCTTTGCGTTGGGGCAAAAGCCTTGGGTTTCAAAATGGGAAAGTTCATTTATGGGTTCACGGTGATATTCATTCTCACTTGGGCATGCGTTCTCGTGGGGCACTTTGCCAATATCGCTGCAAACACACCGGGAGATATCAAGAAATTTAACCTTGCATGGTCCTTAAGGCTGACCGGAGAAGCTGGCTTGATTGTCGCCCTCCTGGTTGGACTTTTTATTAGCAATTTCATGCCCAAATTTGCTGAGTCCCTGAAAGAGGCGGCGCGACCGGAGTGGTACATAAAGACCGCTATTGTGATCCTGGGGGCTGGTTTAGGGGTAAAAGCTGTGGGTGCCATGGGACTTGCCACATCAGTGATGTTCAGAGGCCTGTGTGCTATCATTGAGGCGTATTTGATCTACTGGGCGCTTGTGTATCTTTTAGCCCGGAAATACTTCAAGTTTAGCAGAGAGTGGGCAGCCCCGCTTGCCTCAGGAATCTCCATTTGTGGTGTCTCTGCCGCAATCGCAACAGGCGCGGCAATACGCGCAAGACCCATAGTACCGATCATGGTTTCATCCCTCGTTGTTATCTTTGCTGTGGTCGAGCTTTTGTTCTTACCTTTTCTTGCCCAGACTTTTCTATACCATGACCCCCTGGTGGCCGGGGCCTGGATGGGCCTTGCCGTAAAGACAGACGGTGCGGCCGTGGCAAGTGGACAAATAGTAGATTCTCTCATCAGGGCTAAAGCGCTAAGCGTTCAAGGTATCAATTATGAGGCCGGTTGGATACTCTCTACAACGACAACGGTAAAGATATTTATCGATATTTTTATTGGTGTGTGGGCATTTATACTTGCCGTGATCTGGTGCACCGTGATTGAGTGCAGACCGGGCGAAAAAGTTAAGGCTGTCGAAATATGGTATAGGTTTCCAAAATTCGTCATCGGATATGCTCTTACATTCCTAATCATGCTGATTATATGTCTAAAATCCCCCGGCATCGTGAAGACAGCAGCAGTTGGAGCGGGGGAGGCGGACATCTTCAGGACAACCTTCTTTGCCCTTACCTTCTTTTCTATAGGGCTTGTCTCGAACTTCAGAAAACTCTGGGAGGAGGGAATAGGTAGACTGGCAGTGGTGTACGTGGTTTCACTTTTTGGTTTTATAATCTGGATTGGTCTTCTGATATCGTGGATCTTCTTCCATGGCGTCAAACCACCGATTATTGGTGGGTAAAGGCAAAGGAGGATAACCTATGGCTGAACAGCAGAAAGTTGCTGAAGAATTGGAAAAGATGGCATACGAGCCATTGCTACCTGTAGAAAAAAAGTTGATTGCTTGGAGCCTTATCCTTGGGGTAGGTCTTCTTGGCATTCTCATCTGGATAAGTTATACATTTTTTCCAGCCGGGCATTGAGGCAAAAACTATTGGAAACAAATCAGGGCGCATTCAAAATGCGCCCTATTGTCTCTTGGAGGTCTATAAACCAAGCATTTTATAACATGTTTTACAGTGCTGTGGGGGATTAGGTAAAAACGAATCTTCGAAATGCTTCAACTCCAGAAGGGAATTGTAGATTTCATCTAATTTTTTTTGTCTTTGTATAAAGCAACTCCTGAATTCAATATATTCCTTGTTGTCCCATATGGTTTCAAAAGGTTCTTTGAAGATGTTACCGAAGTTTATCTTTTCAATGTAATGTTCCTCTCCGCAGAAGATTCTCTTAAAGGGTGAAGGAATCGGCGGGTAGAGGTACACGCATGGTGACACTTCACCATCTACTGATATGTAGAGATTTTTAAGCGGGTTTTCACTACAAACTGCTACTTCACGGGATGATAGAGAAGGTCTTGTGAGTTTTATATTCGATTGTCGTGCCCTCATCTCAGCTTCTCTCATAATTGTTTTATATGGCTCTTTGTCACCGCATGTAAACGTTTTCTGACTATCCTGCCAGGTAGTTGTCACATGGGTAATGTTTATAAGAACAACCTCCTCAACCCCAATCTTTTTAGCGAGTTCAACGAGAAGGGGAACCTCATGTATGTTATCTGCAAGCGTAAGGTATACTATGTGGATTTTAGGTTTTTTATTTTTTCCTTCTATGCTCATTTTTTTGAAGAGCCGGATTGAGCTGATCAGGGTATCAAAGTCAGAATTTACCCTGATAGCGTTATGTGTCTTCCCCGTCGCACCCGAAAGAGAGAATCCCACGAAATCAATGCCGGCACTGACAAGGTCAACTGCAGAGTTTTCATCCAAACCCATCCCGCTTGTAACAAAGCCTACTTCAGGGCCTTCAAGCTTGACCAGTCTTATGAATTCTGTCAAATTTTTATGGAGGAGGGATTCACCCCACCCTTCAAGAACCACGTTCTCTACGTTATGCAAATAGGGTGTAATCTTTTTAAAATTATCAATATCCATATCCCTACGATACCAGTCTTTGTATGCTTCCTTGATGCACATCGTACATCGCAAGGGACACCGCGTAGTCACCTCAATCTGCCACGCAGTGAATTGTTTCTTTTTTGGTTGTCGGATAAACCTCTGGAATATACCCATACCACTCACATGTTTTGTAGAAGCATTTCCACTATGTTTTTATGTTGATGCTCATAAAGGCAGAACTCATAATGAAGAAAAGGAATGCCACCCCATTTTGCCTTGAATGTTTGTATTGTTGTGCTTTGTATAAAGTTTATCACATATATCAAAAATAGTTTACTCATAACATCACGGACATTGACAAAGCATATACAGGCGTATAGAATCTTTACATGAGAAAATAGTTCGGGGTTCGGAGTTTTTATTACGCAATCCGCATTCCGAAATCTCAAATGTGAAAATGATGGATGAGATAGATAGAAAGATATTGAACTTGATACAGGAAGAGTTTCCTCTCACAGAGAGACCCTTTGCGAAAATCGGGAAATCATCAGGGATCGGGGAAAATGAAGCAATAGAAAGGGTAAGAAAGCTTAAAAACAAGGGCTATATAAGGAGAATAGGGCCTGTGCTGGATCCAAAAAAGCTTGAGTATATGAGTACCTTATGTGGGGTGCATGTGGATGAGGATAAATTGATGGACGTTGTGGAAGAAATTAATACACATAGCGGTGTGACTCACAATTATGAGCGGGAAGGGGAACTGAATGTATGGTTTACCATCACAGCGGAGACAGAAAAAGAGATAGAAGGCTTTCTCGCAAACCTTGAAGAGAGGTTCTCACTTAAGATATACACGTTTCCTAAGAAAAGGATTTTCAAGATCAAGACATTTTTTCAAGTATGAAGCTGACACATCAATTAAGAATTGAGAATTATGAATGAAGAATTAAATAATGTGGAAATCCGCAATCCGCAATCCGCAATCCGCAATCAAAAACGGGTTTTCCTTGTTGATGGCAACTCTTACCTCTACAGGGCATTTCATGCAACACCATACCTGTCTAATTCAAGGGGCATACCAACGAATGCAACCTATGCATTTATAAGCATGCTCAAAAAGCTTCTCAAGGAAGAAAAACCTGATTCCATGGTCGTGGTCTTTGATTCAAAAGCCCCTTCTTTCAGAGAAGAAATCTCCAAAGCGTATAAAGCACAAAGACCGCCGATGCCAGGCAACCTGTCCATCCAGATTCCCTATGTGAAGATGGTGATTGAGGCAATGGGGATTACAATCACAGAGAAGGAAGGATTTGAAGCTGATGACGTGATAGGAACTTTTGTAGAAATGTTAAAAGGATACGATGTGGAGGTCTATATCGTTACAAGCGATAAAGACATGATGCAACTCGTAACGGATAAGGTTTTTATGTTGGATACGATGAAGAACCTGCTGATTGGAGAAAAAGAGGTAGGAGAAAAGCTTGGAGTAAAACCGTCGCTTGTCATAGATTATTTAGCATTGTGCGGTGATACGTCTGACAATATACCGGGTGTTTCAGGGATTGGCGAAAAAACGGCACGGGAACTCGTAAGCAGCCTTGGAACAATCGACGAGATATATAACAACCTTGAAGGTGTCAGGAAAGTTTCAATCAGGGAAAAACTTGTTGAGAACAAAGATTTTGCCTTTATGAGCAAACAACTTGCAACAATTCGTTTAGATGTGCCCATAGATAATGGTATTGATTGCCTAAAAATGAAAGAACAGGATTTAAAGGCCCTGAGGAGGATCTTCAGAGAACTCGAATTTTATTCACTCTATAAGGAGATACATATAGGGGATCAAAAAAGCAAAACATACAAAGAGGTAGAACTTTCCCAGTTACACAAGAAAAGCATAGGAGTGATAGCAAACTATCACGGTAAAAACTTGACAGATATAGAGTTAGAAAGTTTTGCAGTGTTCGATGGGCAGGGCATCTTCTTTTCTCAAGACGAGGAAGCATTGTTTGAAGTTATGTCACATGCAGAAGATATCATTGTCCATAATCTGAAACCACTTCTCATTCTTTTATTCAAAAAAACAAAGGATTCAAACCACTTCTCCCCATCAAAATGTTTTGACACGATGCTCGCAGCGTATCTCATGAATCCATTAAGGAAGGATTATGGAATAGGGGCAATCATAGAGGAATACCTTGATGTGGAGCTTGTGTCCCATGATGTAAGGCATACCCTCACAGAGAGTGTTCTGCACCTCTTTGAATTAAAGGAAGCTTTTCTCAACAGGATGAAAGACCTTGACCTTTCAGATCTGTTTGTTCATACAGAAATGCCTCTCATCGAAGTGCTTGGAGAGATGGAGTGCAGCGGTGTAAAGGTGGACAGAAAGATACTCGCAGCCCTGTCAAGGGACTTCGATAAACGGCTTAACAGTATTATAAAGGACATATATACCCTTGCGGGTGGTCCATTCAACATCAATTCCCCTCAACAACTTTCCCGTATCCTTTTTGAAACATTAAAACTCCCGACTGTGAAGAAGACAAAGACAGGTTATTCGACAGACACTGAAGTACTTCAAACTCTTGTCCCATTACATCCATTACCAAAGGAAATCCTTGAATACAGAACCCTCACAAAGTTAAAAAGCACGTACATTGACGTCTTGCCCACCCTGATCAATCCACACACAGGCAGAATCCACGCTTCTTTTAACCAGATGGTAGTGGCTACAGGGAGACTGAGCAGTAGCGACCCGAATTTACAAAATATACCGATACGTGGTGAGGAGGGCATGAAAATACGGGGGGCATTTATCCCGGAGGAAGGATGTATGCTTTTGTCCTCTGATTATTCCCAGATAGAACTCAGGGTTCTCGCCCACATTTCAGGGGATCAACTCCTCATTGATACATTTTTGAAGGATGAAGACATTCATACAAAGGTAGCCCAGGAAGTATTTAAAGTGGAAGCCAATGAGGTGACCCAGGAAATGAGACGGACTGCGAAGGTGATAAATTTTGGAATCATTTACGGTATGAGCGGGTACGGGCTTTCGAAAGAGCTTGATATTTCACAAAAGGATGCACAGACATACATAGATTATTATTTTGAAAGGCATAGAGGTGTCAAAGCATATATGGACAGGGTACTGGAAGAAGCCCGTATAAAAGGTTTTGTAAAAACATTGTTCGGGAGGATACGTTATATACCAGAGGTAAATAATCCTGATAACACGATACGGCAGTTAGGTGAAAGGACTGCCATGAATACACCCATTCAGGGTACTGCGGCTGATATTATTAAAATGGCTATGGTGAATATACACAGGAAGATTCACGAAAAACACCTCTCTTCAAAACTCATCATGCAAATCCATGATGAGCTGGTATTTGAGGTAAGGGAAGAGGAGATGGTTAGTATGGAAAGCATTGTAAGGGAAGAGATGGAACATGTAGTTAATCTTTCGGTGCCTCTGAAGGTAACTCTCGGGAAGGGGAAGAGCTGGGCTCTTGCTCACGATTAGACAATTTAACAAGAACCGATTGCAATTCCGCACATGAGATGAACACAAAGACAGAGAAATAAATCCAGAGAAGAAAAGCAATAAAAATTCCATAGGTACCAAAAAAGGAGGTAAATCTTCCTATGTGTAAGATATAGTCTTTAAAGAGGTATTTCCCTAAGTGCCAGAATGATGTTGCACAGATTGTAGATGTAATAATTATCTTTTTATCCTTTACAGGTGTGAGAAAAAAGTAGAGCAGGTAAAACTGTATGAAGGTAAAGAACATTTCAAGGAGCGAAAAAGCGTAGATAAAGGTAGTTTTTGATATAAAATGAGAGGATGTTCTTATGACTTTTGTCTGGATCACAAGCCCAAAAATGAAACTGAAGAAGAGCAGCGCCTGCATTAAAGAAAAAAGAAAGGTGAGCAATAACTCCTTTTCCTTTCCTTTGATAAAGCTTTCAGGATGTTTACCAAAGATGATGCGAAAGGAAGGCCTTATGATGGCAAAGAGCCTCATGGTAAAGAAAAAGAGGAATAAGAGACCTAAAGGTCCGGAAAGTTTTTTTGATATGGA
>CAIJOT010000217.1 GCA_903822335.1 uncultured delta proteobacterium | reverse complement strand
ATCCTCTCCGTTTGGCTGGGTCCTCTGTAAAACAACCTCAATGGCTCTGAAGTAGTCCCTCTGCACTTTGAGATTGGAGACCTTGCAGTAGCGCTGAGTCGTGGTAACCTTGGCATGTCCCAGGAGGTCCTGGATAGTGACAAGGTCCGCGTCGGCATTGAGAAGCTGGGTGCCATCGTGTGTCTTAGGTGGTGACAGGAGACCATTATACCAAGATTTCAAGTGGCAATCATTGAGGTATGAGGAATAAAAAAGGCAGGGTGGATGACCCTGCCTTTGGTTTCCTTTATATCAGGAGTTAGTTCTCTCTTTTCTTAACGACTTTCCGTACTGCAAGGATAGAACACATGCCGCCAAGAAGAACCAGTGAAGGCGGCACAGGAACAGGGTTAGCCACAGCAAGATAAGACCCGTCGCTTCTATATTCTGCTATAAACTGAAGGCCTCCTAGTCCGTCTGGGTCAGGGATATTCATCGCGTTAAACTCGCCCGTCTTCAGTTTAATCTTTGGACGGCGCCCAATTGGAAAGGTGTTTCAAATATTTCCATCTTCTCTCCACGTCTGCCTGAGCCTGTATCATCAATGCTGCTGCTGCTTTCGGATTGCTTCTCTTGAGTACTTTGAACCGGTTTTCTCCGTAGGCAAATTCGGCATATGGCATGGTCGGCTCCTTGCTGTCAATGACTAAGGGGTTTTTTCCCTCTGCTACAAGGCCGGGATTGTAGCGGAAGAGAGGCCAGTGGCCGGATGCTACAGCCTTTCTCTGCTCTTCAACACCTTTTGACATATCGTCGATGCCCTGACCGATACATGTTGCATAGGCAATAATCAATGATGGTCCCTCAAATGCCTCCGCTTCCTTCATTGCCCGTATCGTCTGGGCAGGGTTGGCGCCAAAGGCCACCTGAGCTACATAGACATTACCGTAGGGTATCATCATGGCGCCGATATTCTTTTTCGGCATCTTTTTCCCTGCTGCAGCAAACTGGGCCGTTGCTGCCAGAGGGGTAGACTTTGACATCTGCCCGCCTGTATTGGAATAGATTTCTGTATCCAAAATCATGAGATTCACGTTGCTGCCCGAGGCCATAACCTGATCCACTCCTCCGTAGCCAATGTCGTAACCCCATCCGTCTCCTCCGATGCCCCAGACAGTTTTTTTCACAAGATAATCCGACAGGAACATGAGGTTTTTAGCATCCGTTGAATCATCTTTTGCAAGAAACCCCTTCAGCTCTTCGATACGGGCCCGCTGCGCTTCAATGCCAGCCTGTGTTGACTGATCTGCATTCCTAATAGTGTCGAAAAGCTCTTGCACCCCTGTGTAACGGGGGTTTGCGGACAGGCGGACCATCACTTCAATGGCCTGGGATTTGAACTTATCGACCGTAAGCACCATGCCAAAGGCAAACTCAGCCGCGTCTTCGAAGAGCGAGTTGGACCAGGCGGGGCCTCTGCCATCCGCCCTTTTTGCATAGGGTGTTGTAGGCAGATTGCCTCCATAAATGGACGAACAGCCTGTAGCGTTACCTATAAACAAGTGGTCTCCAAACAACTGGGTGAGCAGTTTTATATAAGGTGTTTCACCGCAACCTGAGCAGGCACCGCTGTACTCAAAGAGGGGCCTCACTAACTGGCTTCCCTTCACAGTCATGAGATTGTACCGCGACGGGTCGGTTTCAGGCAGGTTCAGGAAGAATTCGTAGTTTGCTGCTTCCTGTGTGCGTAGCGGCTCCTGGAGACTCATGTTAATGGCTTTACTATCAGTCTTGTTACCATCGGCATCTTTCTTGGAGGCAGGGCACACAAAGACGCATGAGCCGCAACCTGTACAGTCTTCCGGAGCTATCTGGACCGTGAACTTGAGCCCTTGCAGTTCCTTGCCTTTTGCATCAACAGATTTGAATGTGGCGGGGGCATTGTCAAGGAGCGCAGAATCGTATGCCTTCATCCTGATAGTTGCATGGGGACACACAAAGGAGCAAGTACCGCACTGGATACACACATCAGGCTCCCATACGGGTATATGAACAGCAATGTTACGTTTTTCATATTGGGTTGTACCTGTCGGCCATGTGCCATCAGCGGAAATGGCTGATACAGGAAGGAAGTCGCCTTTTCCTTCAATCATCATGGCAGTCACATCTTTCACGAATTGTGGTGCATGCTCAGGGACAGGCGGTCTCAACCCTATGGTAGACGTTATTGTGTCGGGGACCTGCACCTCAATGATATTTTCGAGGGCCTTGTCCACAGCGGCATAGTTCATTTGGAGTAATTTCTCGCCTTTCTTTCCATAGGTCTTGTTGATTTCCTTCTTTATTGCCTTCACTGCCTCATCCTTCGGGATAATGCCTGAGATGACAAAAAAGGCGGTCTGCATGATCATATTTATCCGGGCGCCCAGTCCAAGCTCTTCCGCAAGGGAAACAGCATCGATGATGTAGAACCTCATTTTCTTGGTGATGAGCTGTTTCTGCATGTCAGCGGGAAGGGTATCCCAGACTTCTTCTTTACTGCGAGAGGTGGTAAGCAAAAATATTGCGCCTTCCTCTGCCTGGGCAAGCATGTCATATTTTTCCAGGAAGGACGGGTTGTGACAGGCAACAAAGTTTGCGTCTGAGAGCAGGTATGGGTTCTGTATCATATCTTTCCCAAACCTGAGGTGGGAAATCGTCATAGAACCCGATTTCTTAGAATCATAGGCAAAATAGCCCTGTGCATAGTTGTCTGTCTCGCCTCCGATGATCTTGATGGTGTTCTTGTTGGCGCCTACGGTCCCGTCAGCTCCCAGTCCGTAGAAGAGTGCCCGGAAAGCATTACATTGGAGGTGGAAGGACTCATCAACTGCGAGGCTGGTGCCGCTTACATCATCATTGATACCAACGGTAAAGTGATTTTTCGGTGCAGCCTCCGCAAGGTTGTCGAATACGGCCTTCACCATTGCCGGGGTAAAGTCTTTTGAGCCAAGGCCATAACGACCTCCTACTACTTTGGGATAGTGGCTCCAGCGGTTAATCCCTTTTTCCTCTGCCTCGCCGAGAGCAGTCCTCACATCGACATACAGTGGTTCTCCAATCGAGCCCGGCTCTTTTGTACGATCAAGAACTGCAATGGTTTTGACGGTTGCCGGGACTGCCGCTGCGAAGGCATCGACATCAAATGGTCGGTACAGGGCAACCTGAATGAGCCCGAGCTTTTCTCCCCGTGTGTTGAGGCTATTGATCGTGCTCAGTACCGTTTCTCCTGCGGAACCCATAACAATGATAACACGCTCGGCGTCGGGCGCCCCGAAATAGTCGAAGAGCTTGTATTTACGTCCTGTCAGGCTTGCAAATTTGTCCATCGCCTTTTGCATGATGGCTGGTGTTGCCTGATAAAACTTGTTGACAGTCTCCCTGCCCTGAAAGTAGACATCGGGATTCTGTGCAGTACCCCGTATGGCCGGCCTGTCAGGGGTAAGACCTCTCATCCTGTGGGCCATAACAAGGTCATCATCAATCATCGCCCGCATCTCCTCCATGGAAAGTTCCTCGATCTTCTGTATCTCGTGGGACGTCCTGAAACCATCAAAGAAATGTATAAAGGGTACTCTGGCTTCAAGGGTTGCAGCCTGAGAGATGAGCGCGAAGTCCATAGCTTCCTGAACGTTTTTAGAACAGAGCATTGCAAAACCGGTAGCCCTGGCAGCCATAACGTCAGCGTGGTCTCCGAATATGCAAAGGGCCTGAGTAGCGAGCGAACGGGCCGTCACATGAAAGACTGTGGGTGTAAGTTCTCCGGCAATCTTGTACATGTTTGGAATCAAAAGTAGCAAACCTTGAGAGGCGGAAATGGTTGTTGTGATGGCTCCGGTGGTAAGAGAGCCATGAACCGCACCGGCAACTCCGGCTTCAGATTGCATCTGGCTCACCATCGGCACTGAACCCCAGATGTTGATCTCTTCCGCTGCCGACTTGGCATCGCACAACTCGGCGATGGGAGAAGAGGGTGTTATAGGATAGATGGTGATGATTTCATTTGTGGCGTGGACAACGTGCGCACAGGCAGTGCAGCCGTCTACTGTAACTGTTTTTTTACTCATACTGCCTCCTTGATTATTAATATACAGCCAACTATTATTTGGTTTATATTTCTCACAAAAGCTTCTCCACAAGCCCTTTATAAGACTCCAGATATTTCTGTTGCGTCGTTTAAATAATCTCTTCGGGCCATTCCTGGGCCGGCGGATTTTTTTCCGACTTGATTGAAAGAATATAATCTACTAAGAACTATTTGTCAAAACTCTTTTGAGGACCACCGGGCATATATTCATCTTCGAGTCAGAACAGGGAAGAGTCCAGGGGGAAGTTCATCGATAAGGTAGAGTTCTCGGTCTGTGATCCCAAATTCTATCTTGGTATCGGTAAAGATGATACCCCTCTGTAACCGATAACTTCTTCCCGTTATATATTTCCATGCATTCAAGCCACACCCCAAAAATTAACAGAGAAAAAAGTTTTTTATCAGACTACCAAAAAATGAGGCCTCCTGTTAAGTTATTAAATGATGTCCCCACATCAAAAAACCTAACAAGGAGGCCT
>CAIJOT010000216.1 GCA_903822335.1 uncultured delta proteobacterium | reverse complement strand
AGCCGCGCCGAGTTTTTTGGAAAAGTCCCGTGTTTTCAAGGCACCGAGCCAGATGCAGGGGATGATGCCGATGAGGCTCCAGATACCGGCAAACCACATGCCGGAAAAACCCACGGCGTAGACGATGCCGGTGCTGCCGCAGAAGGCCCACCCCGAGATGTAGGTAGCGGAGAGTGCGGCGCCGGTAATGATGGGACCCAAATCGCGTTTTCCGACGAGATACTCATCGAAGCTGCCTTTGGTCATCTTTCTTCTTCCTGCAAGGCCGAGGAGCACGGAAACAATGAGCAGTAAGGCCACGGCTAAACTTCCGGCAACGACCATTTCTGTGGTAGGTGTGGGTATGGGTAAGAACTTCAATGCTGTAGGATTCATTCTTTCCACCCCCTCGTTACAAGATGTGTTCCAATAATGGTAAATAAGAAGGCAAAGGCAAAAACCGCACCCCATACGTACCATGAAAACATCAATTCTTGAACTAAGTTTGGATCTACTGGTTGCATAAATAACCCTCCTTTCTGGTTTTTACAGAAATATTGTGTACCTTATCACCTCCTTACGTAAGGTTTTTTGATAAAAGAAATAACAAGAAATATTTTTGTAGATTCAGGGTGTGCGCAAAGAACTGTACACAAATTATACCCCCCCCATTCCCCTTGGTCTTCCTATAATGATAATGTTATGGATACATAAGTCAAGAAAAAAATTGTAGCATAAGCAATTTTTTTGTCCTGGATTTAAGCAAATCATTTAATTTTATTGGAAAAAATAGATTTAGCATATCGTATACAGGATACAGCATTAAGAAGGCAGTTGGCAGTTGGTAGGAACCGGATTTAAAGAACTGTTTTTTTGGCTGCTTACTGGTTTTTACAGCTTTACGGACACGATTTTTGAAATGCCTTCTTCTTCCATCGTAATGCCGTAGATCGTATGGGATGATTCCATAGTAATTCTATTGTGGGTTATAAAAATTATCTGGGTTTTACGGCCGATATCCTTAATGATTTCAAGCAAGGACATAAGATTTGCATCATCAAGGGGGGCATCTATCTCATCTAAAAGCGAAAAGGGGCTTGGTTTTGTATCCATAAGGGAGAGCAGGAAGGCCTGGGAAATCAGTGCTTTCTCCCCACCAGAGAGCTGTTCCATGCGGACCACCTTTTTCCCTGGTGGCTGGACATACATCTCTATACCGCTGCTATCCTGGTTAAGGACAAGATAGCCTTTCCCGCCTTTGAATAGCATGGTAGTAAACCGTTTGAACGTGTTGTTGACTGTTTCGAATGTTTCAGAAAAGATTTCCTTCGAGATGACGTCTATCTTTGATATTGTTTTTTTCAGGGAATTCATTGCATTTTTTAAATCCTCTTTCTGCTTCTCGAGAAACGCTACCCTTTCTTTTAATTCAAGGTATTCTTTTTCTGCTCGAAAATTCACCTCGCCTATACCAGCAATCTCCTGTACTATGTTTTCTCTCTCTGTCTCTAAATTTTTATTGGACTGTAAGGCAATAGGTTCGGGGTCTTCAATCCCGTATACTGTTTTCAGTCTTTCATATATCGTATCTTTCTTTTCCATTAGAACAACCATTTCCTTTTCTGAGGTTTCCTTCCTGTTCTTTATCTTTTCCATGTCCCTGCTCACCACATCTATCTTTTCCTGCAAGGCATGCTTTTCCATGTGGAGGTTTCCCGAGGTCTTTTTTAACCCTTCATATCTCCCTATGAGTCTTTCGCACGCAGATTTTAATTCCTCATAACTTTTTTCAAGACTTTCAGCCTTTCTCACACAGATCCCGATATCCTTTTCAATCGCTTCTATTCTTGCCTGTTGATTTTGTTTTTCTTCAGTGAGTATTGTTATGTTGGTTGTGTTTCTCCCTGTATCTTCCTCTAATGTTTTCAGTAAATTTCTTGCCCTCTCAATGCTGATGGTAACTTCATGCCATTTTGTTGAGGTATCTTCGTAGGCTCTTTTTATCGTATCAAGCTCTCCCTTAATGGATACCATCCGTTGTTCAGTTTGTTCCTTGTCCTTCTCCTGTATTGCTTTTTCATTCAACAGGTTATCAACATTTACGGGAGATGTTTCTTCAAAAACGTCTACCCCTGAATGAAGCTCATGCAATCGCTCCCTGATAGGCTTCGCCTCAGCTTCCAGCACTATGGTTTCTTTCTCAATGCCGTGTATGACCTGTTCTTTTTCCTTCTTTTTCTCTGTCAGGTTTTCCCAGGCCCTGTTGTAATCATGATAGGTTATCTCAAGATTTCTCAAGGAAAGGACATGTTCCGCAAGGTGTGCCTCAATCTCCTTCAATTCTTTCTCAAGTCTTTTCTTTTCCTTAAACTGTTGTAAATCAATCCCTTTCGCAGCCTTACCTTGTAATATAAAACCCCTTGAATCAATGTACAGATTGTCATTGATAAAGATACCCTCTTCTCCACTTTCTATCCTTTCAAGTGCTTCTTCGACACTGTTTATCCATTTTATATCTACCTCAACTGCTTTTCCCCTCAACTGAAATACCCCTTTCCCGGGGAAGAAGATAAAATTCCCATCATATGCATTCACCGTGTCTGAAATAGCTTTTGTTTCTTTTTGGGTGAGCACATAGTATTCCATCTCCTTGAAGAAAAACCTCTCAAAAGCTTGCTCAGCATCTTCACGCACCTTTATCATATCTATCAACTTTCTCATATCAGGGAGATGCTCCAATTCAGTGTCTTCAGGGCTGCTTATCTGTTGCAAAAAGTCTTCTTTCCCCTGTTTTTCACCTCTTAACCTTTCTATGGTGTGTTTCACCTCTTCAAGGGTTTTTGCAAGGGTTTCTTTCTTTTTTCGTGCCTCTATTTCTTCTGATACTATCCGTGTGTTTTCTTGTTTTTCCTGTTCTAATCTTTCATTAAGTCTTTGGACGATGGCCTCTAAATCATGCAATCTTTCTTTCATCTGTTCCTGTTCTGCATGTTTCTTTTCTTCCCTCTTCTGTTTTTCTCTGCCTACCCTTTCTATCTCGGACATGCGGTTCTTTATATCAGTGAGTGTGCTCATGGAGACAAAGAGCTTGATCCTCTCTTCTTCAATGCTTTTTTCATATCCTTCTGTCTTTCCCTTCAATGCACCCATTGTATCCTGCAATGCCTTGCCTTGTTCTTCTTCTTCCTTCAGTAATATGCGATTATTCTCTTTCCTCGTATCCAGCCCCTCTATTTCCACTCCGTATCTTTTAATCTTTGCCTCTAACTCCGCTTTCTGTTGTAACAGCCCTCCAGATTCTGCTCCTAATTTTTTATGCTCTTCCTTTACATATTCTATTTCGAGGAGTCTGTTCTCCATGTCTTTCTCTTTCCCTTTTATATCCACTTCGAGCTGCCTTATTATGCTGTCCGTAATGGAGAACTCATCTTCCTTTGTTTCAAGCTCTTTTTTGAGTATATTCCTCTCTTCCTCTTTGTTGCTGATTTCTCTCTCTATATCTCCCTGTTTTTCTTGCATTTTCCCAAATTTTCTTGCGAGTTTTGTGTAGCCATCTATCAATATCTGGATGTCTATCTCATTCAGTTTATCTGCTAATGCCTTATATACCTTCCATTGATTCCATTCATTGTCTGCCTTTTCGTACGTCTTTATGACTTCACTGTATATATCTTCAATCCTTTCTAAGTTTGCACTAACCTCTTCCAGCCTTATTATGGCATCCCTTTTCTTCTCTTCAAATCGTGTAACTCCGCTTGTTTCTTCTATAATGACCCTTCTCTCCAGCGGTTTCATCCGGATAAAGTATTCAATCTTACCCTGTTCAACAATTGCATATGAATTCAGACCGATACCTGTACCAAGGAAAAAATCTTGTATATCTTTCAGCCTCACAGGGTTTCCGTTCAGGTAGTATTCATTTGAACCATCCCTGTATATCCTTCTTTTTATTGCTAAATCCTTCCCTCCCTCTGAAAGGTCTAAGGTAACCTCGGCGATGTTTACAGGTCTTTTCCCGTTGCTTCCATGAAAGATCACATCGCCCATGTCTTTGACCCTTAATGATTTTGTGCCTCTTTCTCCTAATGCCCAGATGATTGCATCAACAATATTGCTCTTTCCACAACCATTTGGCCCTACAATGGATGTGATGCCCTCGCCGAACTGGAAGACCGTTCTATTCAGGAAGGATTTGAAACCAAAAAGCTCAAGCCTTAAAAGCCGCATTTTAAAACCTCTAATAATCCTGAAGAGGATATATTTGTTGCGGGTTGCGGGTTGAAACTCGTAACACGCAACTCGAAACTTAGTTTAATTCCTTTGTATCATTACTTGATAGATTCAATAGCCCTTTTTATCCTTCGTTCAACACTCTCTCTTCCGAGTATACTGATGACCTCAAATATCCCGGGACTCACTGTTTTGCCTGAAAGGGCAACCCTTATTGGCTGAACAACCTCTATAATCTTTTTCTTATTTTCCAATGCCAACCTCTCTATAAGGCTTTTTTGTCCCCCTTCATCAAGGGATGAAAGATTTTTAAAGCCCGTGAGAAAGTTGTCAAGGATGGGTTTTGTCTCAGAGGTTAAATATTTTTCCCGTGCTGTCTCTTCATAAGGGACATCGTCATTGAAGAAGAATCCTGCCATAAGTGCCATCTCCTTCAGTGTTTTTGCCCTTTCCTTTAAATTTGTCACGATAGGGATCAGCTTGCT
>CAIJOT010000215.1 GCA_903822335.1 uncultured delta proteobacterium | reverse complement strand
GATAGCCTCCGCATACTTCAGAAAGGTCTCTACTCCGGCGCATACCACTCTGGCCTCCACCGCCAGAAGCTCGATTCCCACCAGGGAGAGCCTGGCCCAGGCATCAATAACGATACCCTTATCCAGGATTCTGTCGACCACTTCCACTAAGCTGGAAGAACCAATGTTCTTTTCTACTGCCATTTTGTATCACCTCCTCTCTTGGCTTTTCTTTATTTTTGATTTAAAAGAGTCAGCGGGTGCTCTGTCCCGCTGGCAAAATCACCATTATTTCTTCTGATCTGACACACGCTCGACATCTGCTTTTGGGGCAAACAGAGATTCCCCCATTTAGCGGAATAATGTCGAAACGGTTCAGCGAGCGAATTAAAGCGGAAGAATGTAAGTAACTCAGGCTTATGCCCGGTTGTTTTATGGAGCGTACGATTTAAACGGCCGGATGAAAATTCTGAAGCAAAGATTATCCGAGCCAGTTTTGCTTCTCTTTTTACTTCTATAGTGGATTGGGAAATAGTGAGGGAATTTCCGGGGTGGTTTCTTAAAATCAGCATCCCGCGTGAAAGCCAACCATTTTCGTGAAGATCGTTCGAGCCTGAAACGAGAAGTTTCTCTTGAAGCATTTAACCGTCCCCAGCTTTCCCAGTGCATTTGGTTCAGAAGAACTCTCCTCTTCCGGAGGATTAATATTCTCTAAACCATGCTCTATTTCTCTATGGGGACGTGTGACAGTTTATTTTATCGGTAGGTGATAAGATATCTTTAGAAACTTTAGTGGAATTAGATAATTTAATATTAGACAATCGGGGAAGGTGAATTAGAAACATCCTTCAAGATGATCAGGAAATCTCAAACTTAAGAATAAAAGCATTTCCTCCTTCAATTCAGTTCGCTCATAGTTGATACTAAAGGCTTTCTGAAATACTGAAAAACATGAATTTTTCCGGGAAGCCTTCCGAAAGCGTTGAGGAAAAGCTTGTCAGGCTACTGGAGGGATTGCAGAAATAATTACAAAAATTATGCTTGGCAGACTAAACTGGATAGTGTATAATGTTGTATAAGCGATATGAAAAACTTAAAAAGCTACATGACCATAGGTGAGGCATCCGAGTTTCTGGGTGTCACGGAGATGACACTTCGTAGGTGGGACAAAGCTGGTAAACTGAAGTGTTATCGAAATCCAGTTAGTAATTATCGGCTATACAATAAATCTGATCTTGAACGATTTTTGAAAAAGGTATCAAAAAGCCGGAGTTAGGAATAACGAGAAAAAGGCGAATCAGGACAGGATTGACAAAATAAGAGCATAATGAGTTTTGCGAACTAACCTGAATAGAGGACTGTCAAGAACAGCAATATGTTGAAATCATATTTGAAAAAAGTTTACGAGACTGCTAATCGGGGAGATGCCAGAGAGGAAAGCTATTATTCTATTCTTGAAGCATTGCTTAATGAATATAAAGATTCAGTCGGCAGAAAGAATAACCATATAACAACATTGCCGAAGAAGACCGAAGCGGGCAATTGTATCGGTTCAGCAGAAGTCGGACACGGAAGGGCTTTTAGTTAAGACATAGTTTTTGTAGATTAGTCTTAGCGAAAGGAGCAGGATATGAATGCCAAACAGGGCCAAAGCCCGGAATCTGTAGTCAAGGAGATCAG
>CAIJOT010000214.1 GCA_903822335.1 uncultured delta proteobacterium | reverse complement strand
TGTCTCAGAGGTTAAATATTTTTCCCGTGCTGTCTCTTCATAAGGGACATCGTCATTGAAGAAGAATCCTGCCATAAGTGCCATCTCCTTCAGTGTTTTTGCCCTTTCCTTTAAATTTGTCACGATAGGGATCAGCTTGCTCCTGTCATCGATATGAATACCTGTCTCTTCCATAAACGGGATAAGCCTGTCTGCTATTGTATGCTCAGACAGGTTTTTCATGTAATGACTGTTCAGCCAGGAGAGCTTGTCCATATCGAAAATAGATGGCGATTTACCAACATTCTGTAAATCAAACTTCTCTACAAGTTCTTCCCTGGAAAAAACTTCCTGGTCTCCGTATGCCCAGCCAAGCCTCGCAAGGTAATTCATGAGCGCTTCAGGGAGAAACCCGTCATCCTTGTATTCAAGAAGAGAGGTGGCGCCGTGTCGTTTGCTGAGGCGTCCCTTATCCTTTCCGTGTATCAATGGAACATGGGCAAATTGTGGTATATTGTAGCGCAGTGCCTTATATATCAAAACCTGCCTGGGGGTGTTATTGATATGGTCATCGCCCCGTATGATATGGGTAATACCCATGAGCGCATCATCAACCACCACGGTGAAGTTATAGGTTGGCGTGTTATCGCTACGGAGAATCACGAGGTCATCGAGTTCTTCACACTGAAAGGTGATGTTACCTCTTACTAAATCAGCAAAGGAAACATTGCCTGTAAGCGGTGTTTTAAATCGTATCACAGAAGGCCTGTTCTGATTTCCTTGGGAGATACCCCTGCATGTCCTGTCGTAAGCAGGTTTTTTACCTTCCTTAAGCGCTGCCTTCCTTTTTTCTTCAAGTATCTCAGCGGAGCAGCAACATCTATATGCTTTCCCTTCCTCGAGAAGTTTATACGCATGTTGCCTGTATGTATCCATGTTGTCTTTTTGAAAATATGGTCCCTCGTCCCAGTTGATACCAAGCCAGGAAAGACCTCCAAGTATATCTTCCACATATTCTTCCTTTGATCGTTCAATATCAGTGTCTTCTATCCTCAATACGAATATCCCTTGATTGTGCCTGGCAAAAAGCCAGTTAAAGAGGGCCGTTCTTGCCCCTCCAATATGAAGATTCCCTGTAGGACTGGGTGCAAACCTCGTTTTGATCATTAATATTCCCTCCGGATTGACTACAGTGATTATAACTTAAAAGCGCTGAATAGTGAAGAGCGAATAACAGGAAAATGCTGAATTTGTCCTCCTGGTTTGAATAGTTATGTGAAAACAATTACTTATTGAATTTTTTTATATATAGTGTTACAATAAAAACGTAAAAAGCAGAAAAATTGGTAACCATTATTGGGGGTATCATGTATAAGGTAGGAGAAGTGGCTGTGTATCCAGGCCACGGTGTTGGAAGGATTGAATCCATAGAGGAAAAAGAGTTTTCAGGTATGAAACAAGCGTTTTACATTATGAAAATTCTTGATACTGACATGACAATAATGATTCCCGTAGATGGTGTAAAGAATGCTGGTCTCCGTGGTGTTATTGATTCATGTGAGGTTATGAGGGTGTATGAAATCCTTAAGGATAAAAAAGTGATACACGATAATGCACCATGGAACAGAAGATATAAAGAGTATATGGAGAAGATAAAGAGTGGTTCCATATTTGAGGTTGCAATGGTATTAAGGGAACTTTACAGTTTGAGGGTATGGAAGGAACTCTCTTTCGGGGAAAAGAAGATGTTTGAAATAGCGAGGAACCTAATCAAGAAAGAACTTTCTATATCTCTGGACAAAGAGGAAGAGGAAGTAGAAGGAGAAATAGAAAGTATATTTCTTAAAAACTATAAGGACTGAAATTTTTGAATATAGTATTTCAAATTGTCTTAATAGCGGTGACGACAGTTTCAGGCTATTTCATCCTCAGAGAGATATTTACAAGCACTGTCTGGGGTTTGCTCGGGGCCATATGTGGTATTGCCCTTGGTTATATAATCCTTAAATTAGAAGAAAAATTAAAAGATATACCGTTAAAGCTGATATTCGGGAGCTTACTAGGGGTAACAGTAAGTCTTCTCATTGCAAATCTTTTTATTTCTAAACTCCTCTTAGCCCTTGTGAAAGACATACCCATAACATTACCAATCTATGTCCTGTTTTATTTTGTGATGGGTTATTTAGGTTTCAGGATAGGGGAGAAGAAGAGCCAGACCCTTGATCTTTCGAAAGTCCCTCTTTTTGATAAAATGGAGGGCACAGAAGATACCAAAATCCTTGATACAAGCACAATCATTGACGGAAGGATAGCAGATATCTGTGAGACAGGCTTTGTAGAGGGGACGTTCATGATACCTCAGTTTGTGCTTTATGAGATACAGCATATTGCTGACCATCAGGATCCGGTTAAAAGGACAAGGGGGAGAAGAGGCCTGGAAGTGCTCCACAGACTACAGAAACAAACATTTGTAAAGGTAAAGATTGTTGATTATGATTTTCCAAAGCTCAAAGATGTGGACACAAAGTTGATCGCCCTTGCAAAGAAGCTGAATGGGAAAATAGTGACCAATGATTATAACCTTAACAAGGTGGCGGAACTTCAGGGCATTGAAGTGCTCAACATAAACCAGTTAGCAACTGCCTTAAAACCGGCAATACTTCCTGGTGAACAAATGAATATACGGATTCTAAAAGAGGGGAAAGAATACGGCCAGGGTATAGGTTATCTTGATGATGGGACCATGGTTGTTGTGGATGAGGCAAAAAAATTGCTTGGCAAGGCTGTGGATGTGGTCGTTACAAGTGTGTTGCAGACTACTTCCGGCAGGATGATCTTTGGGAAACTGAGAGAGCAGGCCGAGAAGGAATTCTTTTTCCCTGACGAGTATAAATTTGAAGAACAGGCAAGGTAAGATGAGGACGCTCGCAATCATACTGGCAGGTGGTGCAGGCAAAAGGATGGGGGCCTCTACGAATAAACAGTTTTTGCTCCTCGATAATAAACCGATCATCGTCCATACATTACAGATATTTGAAGAATGCAGGCCCGTTGACGGTGTCTACCTTGTGGTGAACCAAAAAGACCTTCCCGTTATACAAGAGGAGATCCTTGAGACATACAGGTTTAATAAGGTGATGAAACTCGTCATAGGTGGAAGGTTGAGGCAGGATTCTGTGCGAAATGGGCTTGAAGCCATAGAAAGCCCCTGTGACATAGTAATAATCCATGACGGGGCAAGGCCATTCGTTTCACCAGCTTTTATTGAAAAGGGTATTTTCCTCATGGAGATGTTCGATGCAATCATCCCGGCCCTTCCTGTGAAAGACACCATAAAGGTAATATCAAAAGAGGGGTTTGTTCAGAAAACATTAGAGAGAGATTCCCTATGGCATGTACAAACACCCCAGACATTTAAGCACGATCTTATTGTAAGGGCATACAGGGAAGGTATGGCGAAAAAGCTGTGCGGGTATGATGATGCGACCTTCCTGGAATTTATAGGCAAAAAAGTAAAGGTTATAGAAGGTTCTCCATACAATATTAAGATAACAACACCGGAAGACCTTATCATAGCGAAAGGTATACTCTCCCAGTTAAAAGGCGCTTTATGAGGGTTGGAATTGGTTATGATGTTCATCCACTCATAGAGGGGAGAAGGCTTTACCTTGGGGGGATAGAAATCCCCGGCAATAAAGGACTTTTAGGCCATTCTGATGGGGATGCCCTTATCCATGCTATCTGTGACGCTATTCTTGGTGCTATTTCTGAAGGCGATACAGGTGTCCATTTTCCAGATAACGATGAAAGCATAAAGGGTATGAGAAGTGAAAAAATACTCTCCTATGTCCGTGAACTTGTAAGGAATAAAGGGTTTGTGCTGATGAATATAGATGCTGTAGTGGTTACTGAAGAACCGAAAATCCACCCCTATAGAAAAACAATGATCGAGACCATATCGAAGATCCTTCACGTGGAACCTACCCGGGTAAGCATAAAAGGGAAGACAACAGAAGGCCTTGGTTTTACAGGAAGAAAAGAGGGTATTGCGGTCTATGCTGTTGCATTGCTTGAAGAAAAACAGGAACAAGGTTGAAGGTTGAAGATTTAAAACCTTGTACCTTGCATACTATGGACGTGTATGGTTAAGGTAAGATTTGCTCCAAGCCCAACAGGTTATCTCCATGTAGGCAATACAAGGACAGCCCTCATAAACGCCCTCTTTGCCCAGAATCAAAAAGGCAGATTTGTATTAAGAATAGAGGATACCGACGTAGAAAGATCGGATGTGGCATTTGAAGTATCTATTATAGAGAATCTGAAATGGCTCGGCATAGTATGGGATGAGGGACCATACAGGCAGTCGCAGAGGCTTGATATTTACAGAGCCTATACAAAAGCCCTTCTTGATAAAGGTGTGGCATACAAATGTTACTGTTCAAAGGATGTACTCGAAAAGATGAGAGAAGCATCCCTGAAAAGGGGTGAGCCACCGAAATACAACGGGACTTGTCGGGGCCTTTCAAAGGATGTGGTTGAAAAGTTTGAGAAGGAAGGCAAACCATACGTGGTGAGATTTAAATCTTCCCATACCCCTATTGGTTTTAAAGATGAAATCCGTGGAGAAATCAACTTTCCCCGTGACCACGTGGATGATTTCATCATTTTAAAGCAGGAACTCACACCTTCTTACAATTTTGCTGTCACTATCGATGATATGTTAATGGGTATTACCCACGTGATTCGCGGGGCTGACCACATCTCCAATACACCAAAACAGATTATGCTTTTCAGGGCTTTTGATGCAGAACATCCTGTGTATGCTCATCACTCTTTGCTCACAGGGAATGATAGAAAACCTTTAAGTAAAAGGCATGGAGCCACAAGCGTCAGGGAATTTCGTGATATGGGTATACTGAAGCAGGCACTTGTGAATTACCTTGGAATCATTGGGAGAAATGTGAAAAACGAGCTCATGGAAGAGGAAGAACTTGTCCGTACCTTCTATCTCGGTTCCCTTTCTTCGTCCGATTCAATATTCGATGTAGGCAAGCTCCTCTGGTTCAACAAAGAATACATGAGGAAAATCCCTGTAGATAATCTTCTTTTAGGACTTGGTCTTTCCATAGATTATAAGGACAGGGTTCTTCTTTTAAGGGAAAATGCAAAGACATTAAAGGAGATGAAAGAGCTTTTTGATATATTCGATGGTACAGATATTGAAGATGGGGGTGTCAACTACCTTTCCCAGGTTGAAGGGTGGGATAGTATTGTGGCTCCCTTGAAAGTGATACTTGCAAGTAACGGGGATATCCTGTTTGATGATATTCTGCAAGGTGTAGAGGGAAACACGAACCTCAAAAAAAAGGAACTCCTGATGGTATTGAGAATCCTATGCACGGGTAGAAAGAGCGGCCCCCCATTAAAAGAAATATTTCAGTTCATCCCAAAAGATATTATAATGAAGAGAATAGAATGCTTACAACAAAGGTTTTCACTTCTATAAAAAATGTATTCCGTAGTCTTTCCTTAAGAACACAGCTTCTTCTGATACTCCTCTTTCTTCTCGTTATCTCGATAAGCTCACTCACAATCATCTATTCAAGAACCGAGGAGATGATTATCGATAAGGTGACGGAAAACATAGACGACATTACAAAGGCAATCCAGATAAGTGTGGAAGAATTGACTTACGGGGGCGATAGCACTGATAGGTTGAAAAGTTATGTTGATATGTTAAACAAAAAGGGGATCAAGGAAATATCGATTCTCAGTGACAATTCCGAAGTGATAGCGAGCTCAGACCCGAAAAAAATCGGTACCAAAGAAAAGATAGGAGAAAAAAAGGTAGGGAGAAAGAAAGGCCTGATGATTACCGCACGGCTTGGAGAGGAGAGCAAAAAGGAGACCCAGAGGCTCTACAATGTAATCATGCCTGTCTCGATAAAGGGGCAGAACATAGGTTACATACATATCAATATGGTACTTGATGACTACAAGCTGCTTCAGAGGAAAAATCATATGAAGAGGATTTTAAGCACCCTCTTTGCCTTCAGTATTGGTATCATCTTTAGCCTTCTCATCGCAGAAAAATACACCGAACCCATAAAGAGGATTGCCCAGGCGAGCAAGAGGATTGCCGAAGGTGAACTGGTAAAGATTCGGCATAGAAACCGGAAGGATGAAATAGGTGTCCTGATAAATAGCTACAATGAGATGGTTGATAAATTGAGCGAGAGAAAGGAATTAGAAGAAAAGCTGAAGAAGACTGAACAGCTCTCCATGATAGGGCAATTATCATCAGGCATTGCCCATGAAATCAGAAATCCCTTAAACTTTTTATCCTTATCAATTGGACATATAAAGGAGAGGATTCTTGAAGAGAAGATCGAGAAAAAGGACGATCTTATCAAGCTTTTAGATAACCTGATAAAAGAGATACATAAGGTCAATGAACTTATCCATAATTTTCTTTTTTTAGGGAAGCCAATTACCCTCAAAAAAGAATGGATATTGCCGGAAACACTGATAAACGAGGTGCTCTATATAGTGAAGGACAAGGTAAGGGATGGTATTGATATCAAGGTGGCCTGTCATAATGATGGCTATCCGATGTATTGTGACAGGGAGTATATGAGGATATGTCTTATCAATCTCCTGTTGAATTCTGTTCAGGCTATAGAAGGCAACGGAGAGGTGGTAATTGATTGTGGCAGGGAAGAAAAGTTTTTTTATATTTCAGTGGTAGATAATGGAGGGGGGATAGAGAGCGAGGATATGGAGAGGGTATTCGAGCCTTACTATTCCACGAAGAAATTTGGTATAGGTCTGGGTCTTGCCATTACAAAGAGATTTATAGAGGAACACGGCGGGATAATTTCCATTGATAGCAAAATAGGCAAGGGAACAACCATGACAATCAAGGTGCCTTATCATGAAGTATAACAGGGGCAGCATCCTTGTAGTTGAGGATGATAAAAACCAGAGGGAGATTATTAAGACCATCCTTACAAAGGAAGGATTTTATGTAGAGGATGTGGACTGTGGAAAAAGGGCGATTGAATTGATAAAGGGCAGTTCCTTTGATCTGGTTCTTACTGATTTGAAATTGCCTGACATAGATGGCACTGTAGTCCTGAAAGAAGTAAGGTCATTGAATACGCCATGTCAGGTGATCATCATTACTGCCTATGGTTCTATACCTTCTGCAATTGAGGCAACCAAGCTCGGTGCTTTTCATTACCTCGAAAAACCTCTCGAAAAAGACCAACTACTCCTCGTGATAAACAATGCGATGAGCCAGGTAGGGTTGCTTAAAGATAACATCATGCTGAAAAACCAGCTTTTTGACAGGTTTAAGCTGGACAACATTGTTGGTGTTCATGGCAGAATGGAGGAGCTTTTCAGTATCGTGAGAAAGGTAGGACCTACAAATTCTACTGTACTTATTTATGGAGAGAGCGGCACAGGCAAGGAACTTTTTGCGAAAAGCATCCACTATAACAGCCTGAGAAAAAATAAACCTTTTTTTGCCATGAACTGTGCTGCTATACCGGAGACCCTCCTTGAGAGTGAACTTTTTGGCTTTGAAAAAGGTGCTTTTACCGGTGCCCTTAGCCGGCACATTGGCCTATTTGAACAGGCAAACGGGAGCACCCTCTTTCTTGATGAGATAGGTGACCTTACGCTCAGCACCCAGGCAAAACTATTAAGGGCAATTCAGGAAAGGGAAGTGAGGAGGATCGGCGGAAAGGAGAATGTAAGGCTTGATGTAAGGATCATTGCAGCAACAAACAAGAACCTTAAAGAGGAGATTAAAAAGGGGCAATTCCGTGAAGATTTATACTACAGGTTCAATGTCATAGCTTTTACTATACCTCCTCTCCGTGAGAGGGGGACAGATATCCCGCTCCTTGTGGAACATTTTGTAAAACGGCTTAACAAGTCTAATGGAAAGAAAAAAGGTGTTACGAATGAGGTTTTACAGTTACTTATGCGATATCCATGGCCAGGGAATGTAAGACAGCTCGAATCTGTAATAGAAAGGTCTTACGTGATGTGCGAGGAAGACATGATAGATGTGGAACATATACCTGAAGAGGTGAAACAGGAACGGAGTGAGCACTTGTTAGAAAATATAGAGATACCGGATGAAGGTTTTGACATCGAGGAAGTGGAAAAAGAGTTTATAAAAAAAGCAATCAAGAAAGCGGAAGGTAAGATTTCTCTCGCAGCAAGACTTCTTAACATGCCTTATGATAAACTGTGGTTCAAGGTAAAAAAGATGAAAGAGAAAGAAGATATTCTTGATTTTACGAATAAGTAACATCAATATTCGTGAAATTACGAATATTTTGTATCCCTTATCAGGATCAATATCCAGAAAACCCACCATTTAAAGGAAGTTAGAGCTTTGGCACGTTAAATGCAAGAGTCTTATTATATAGATGTATATTAAAAAAAGGAGGAGGTGAAAATTATGAAGAAAGCTTTAATGATAATGCTTGTTATTTTGATTAGCGTTGCATTCGTTACAACAGTGTTTGCGCAGGATAAGCCGGCGCCAGCTCCTGAGAAAAAGGCAGCGGCCCCTGAGAAACCTGCAAAAGCAGAGAAACCAGCAAAGGCAAAAGCAGTAAAAGCGAAAGCCTTTAAAGGTGAATTTGTCAGCATGGATGCAGCAGCAAAGACCATCGTTGTGAAGGGCGACAAAGCCGATATGACCTTTGACGTATCCGGCGTGAAGAAGATGGCAGAATTCAAGGCTGGCGACAAGGTCAAAGTGACTTACATGGAAAAGGACGGCAAGATGATGGCGTCCGCCGTTGCCGGTAAAAAGGCTCCTGCAAAGAAAGCCCCAAAGGCTGAGAAGAAAGAGGCAAAACCAGCAGCACCAGCACCAGCAAAGTAAAAAGCTTTGAAAAAAATGGGGGGGGGTTCCATACTCCCTCTTTTTTTTGTACTAAGAAATTCTCAATCCTCATGTCGAAATTCCAAACAAATCCATTATACAAACCCCAAATTCATAAAACAGCTTCACTTTTGAACATTTGAACTTGTCGAGGATTTGGTGCTTGGGATTTTGTATTTCCAGCTTTGTTGTTATATATAAAGCGGATCCGCCTCTATGCGAACCCCTGGAAGATTGTAGATGAGGGAAAGAGATTTGTGGAATAACGCCGCATTCCCTTTCAGGATGATGCTCCATCTATATTTCTTCTTCTTTTTTATGAGAGGGCCTGTCATATAACCGGTGAGCCCTTCCTGTTCAATCATATCTTTGATTTTATTAACAACCATGGCGCCTGCTTCCTCGCTTTTTTTCTCTACCTCAATTAAAAATAATCTCGTATAGGGAGGAAATTCAGCAGTGCTTCGCTTTTTGAGTTCCTCTTTGTAGAATGTTTTAAAATCTAAAAAGTAAGAAGGGTTAACCCTCTTTTTTCTCTCCATTACGATATAAAGCTCCTCAGGGTTAAGGGCATCCAGTAGGTTTATGAGAACCTGGAACATCTTCTCTTCTGCTCTGAATCCTCCGATCCGGCGTAATTCTTCCCATCCAAGGAGTATGAGTGTGTTGACTTGGAGGTTATAAAGTTTGGATAGGATTTGTGTGCCTATAATGATGGTTGGAGCTGAATTTGAAACATTTTTCAAAGTCTTTATATCTTGCTTGGGGGTTTCTCCGGAGATTTTCATAATCTGAACATCTGTAAAGATGTGTCTAAGCTTTTCTTCGAGATATTCTGTCCCTATATGAGAAAAATGGATGAGTTTGCTTCCACAATATGGGCATCGTTCTTCATATTTATAGCCCTTATTACAACTATTACAGATAAGTAGGTCTTCATGTTTCTGGTAACTCATTATGCCATCGCAAAGGGGACATAGAAAAAGCTTTTTACATTCAAGGCATTGAATGTATGAACTGTAATCCTTTCTCGGTGTGTATATAGCTACATGCACTTTTTTCTCCAACGCTGCTCTTATCGTATTGACGAGTTCTTCAGGCAATGCCTCATAGGATATTATGTTTTTTCCAATGGTTATTTCAAAGCATGTCCTGTTTTTTAACCACCCTGTTTCTATGAGGTTAAATGCTCCATCCTCAACATATTTAAAGTATTCCACAGACGGGGCAGCGCTTCCAAGAACAATGGGGATATGTTCTATTTCGGCCCTTTGAATGGCGAGCAACCCTGCATTGAATTTGAAACCCTTTTCATTCCTGTACTCATCCTCTTCCTGTCTTTCCACAATAATGAGGGCATTATTGTATATCGGCAGAAAGGGGCAACTTTTATTGCCTAAAATTACAAGACCGCCTTCACTCCTTGCCCTGAAATATGTTTCCATCCTTGCCTTACCTTTCATTGATGCGCCATACCACAACACACGGTTTTGAAATTGTTCAGAGAGAGCCTGATAGAAATATCTTCCTGTTGTGTGATAGTCAGGGAGCAGCATGAGCACATTCTTCCCGCTCTCTAAGTGTGTTGATATGCATGCAGTATAGTATGCTAATCGGTTCTTTATATCTCCCACGTAAAGTATATGTTCTGGTTTTTCCTCTGGTTCATGGTCACTGGTAAAAGGGGCAAAGGTTTTGCCTGTAAAAAGGTCATAAAATTCGATTAACCCTTCGCTGTAATATCGGAATATTGTATCTTTGCCGAAGGCATGGAATGCCTTTTTCAAAGGAACATTGTTCAATATGGCCACAGAACCTTCATTCGTCCTGACAGTAAGGTATTGTTCTATCTGAAGGCTTGAGGGAAGGGCATATTTTAAGACAAGACCTATGGGTGTAATATAGTAGCATGAAGCCCATTCGCTCAAGCGCACAAGCCTGTCATGGATCAGTGGAAATATATCAATGATTTCAATAATCTCTTTCAGATTGGCCCCATCCCCTTCTTCCATATCCACAATGAATCCTGTAAGGGTTTTATGTTTGAAAGGAACGCGAACACTTAAAAACCGTTTTACAAAGGGTTTCCAGTTGTCGGGAACAGCATAGGAGAATGTCTTTATTATTGGTAGCGGGAATGCTACATGAACAATCATGAAGAGAGTAAAAAATCTTTATAATCGAGGTTTTTCACGAACTTAATGTGGGTGATGCGCTCCCCGAGAAACCTGCTTCCTATTTCTTCAAACGATTCAGGAGAGTCTGTGACAAAATACTCAGAGTGCCCCCTGCCAGTTTCACTGATGATGCCTTCCCTTTCGAGGGTCTTTTTTACTTCCTTTGCCGTTTCTTTACCGGTATGTACTATTGATACGTCATCACCCATGGTCTTTCTTATCACGTCCTCTAAAATGGGATAGTGTGTGCACCCCATGACAAGTACATCAATATGAGAATCCTTGAATTCTTTCAGGTATTTTTCTGCCATGAGATAGGCCACTTCATCATGTTCGAGACCCTCTTCCACGATGGGAACAAAGAGGGGACATGGTCTCGATGATACCTCTATAGCAGGGTCAAGCCTTCGTATTGCCCTTTCGTACGCCATACTTCTTATTGTGGCTTTTGTCCCTATTATCCCGATTTTTTTCTTTTTAGTATGGGTTACAGCTTCTTTTGCACCCGGATCAATAACGCCCAGCACAGGGATGGGAAGTTTCTTTTTAAGTATATTCAGGGAGAGGGCAGCAGAGGTATTACAGGCGATAACCAGTATCTTGATACCCTTTGTGAGGAGGAAAAGCGCACTTTCGAGGGCATACTTTGTCACGGTGTGTGGCGACCTGTTACCATAAGGAACCCGTGCCGTATCGCCAAGGTAGATGATATGTTCAGCAGGCAGAAGGTTTCTCACTTCTTTCAATACGGTGAGGCCCCCCACACCCGAATCGAACATGCCTATAGACAGCGTTTTCATGGAAAAAGATTATGTTACACAGGTGCGAAAGTCAAGGAATATGAAGAAGCTGGAAACTATCAGCTATGAGCCAATCTGTCGGAACGCTGTTTCGCTCGCTGCTCCCTCCGCGCGTTTTACCCACTACACGGCCCGGCATATCAATTGTAGATAGAACTCATTAAAATTTTGTGGATTTATTGTTGATCTCAATAAGAAATTTCGGCTTAATGCTGAAAAACGGGGTCTCATTTCCATAATATTTCCTCAATATTCTTCTTGCGAAGAGAGGTGGGTATCTGACAGCACTTTGACTAAGTCGTGTGATGTAAATGTTTCGTCTTTAGGGTTTTTTCTGAACTTCTTGTGAGTTTACTGCATCATTCAGGGCAAGAACAATTGCTTCATGCCAATCGATATAATCACCCAATTTATCTTCAATAATTTTCAGTTCGTGATCCGTTAATAAGCGCTCATATTCTTGCATGGCAACAGCCTGAACATCCTCAATATTTATCGAATAGATCACTTTGTTTTTTCTCACCATACACCTTCTCATGTCTCGATTCTTTCTAATTCAATCTCGAGCTTATCGCACAGGTTGGCCAATACTTGCATCCCGCGCTCCCGGGAATAGTGGGTCTCCAATGTGTAGCCTTTATAGGCGACGGGATAGAAAAAATCCTTGCCATTTGGATGTTTTGGTCGCTCTTCGTTTGTCACCACGTATCGCTGACTTGTTGTTCCCCAAGGAAGAGGGAGTTTGGTCAATATGCCGCTATCCACCAGGTACCGCAAGACATCGGCCATTAGAAGCTTCAGCGTCGTATTAGACAACACCTTCCCATTGACCTTGACGGCTATCCTTCCAGATTCTCTTCCTTTATTGGGAGAAATGTTGGACGTGCTATTGTCAACCATGCCTGAGGACACAAGAGCATCGTAAATTGAATCAAAAACGTCGCTATATTTCTCGTATAATGCTACCGCCATCCGTTGTTCTTCATCCGTTATTGCCATTTTTATCCCCTTGTATCTAATCTTTAAGTTTTTGACATACTGAACGATGAAGGGTTTCACTTTCTCGTTCAATAGTGGGTGATCCAGTAAAGGAAGCAGCAATTTATCATTAAGTAGTTGGTAGTCAAGACAATACCATCGCTCATCGCCAACCGTCGCCTTAGAATCTTCAAGGAGTGACGGTGTCAAACAAATGAGCAAATTCAAATCGTTGGGATAGTTATGAAATAGCCAATCTGCATATTTTTTTGATTGGTGCCCATCTGGTTTGGAATCAATTTTAAGTTCAAAAATTATGTTAAGCCGGCCATATTTATCGCGCCTGTCATCGAATTTAGCCGACAAAAAGATGTCAAACCGGCCGACACCAGATACACTCGTTTCTGTAGAGTTGTTTTCGTTTGGGGTTACCTCAGTTTCAGAAAAATCAATCGTCGGCAATGCATTCCACAATATCAACTTGTCATAATTCTTTGCCTTCAAGCATCTTTCATCAAGGAGCAGAAAAAGGAAGCGAGCCAGTGTATAATGTGAGAGCAAATGCGACCCATTGGCGTCTAAAAGCCAACCCCAAAAGCAGGAGTGCCACCTTTCATAATGAGTTCTGCCCACAATTTTAAAAATGTTGGGTTCGCTTAAGATGTTTTCGAATTTGATGAACTGAGGTTCGGAAATTAACCCAACAAGCCTTTGAAGGAAGTTCCCTTTGGCCTGCTTACGCACAGAGGCTGACCTCATAAGCCGGTATTATAGGAGCAAACTGGATGGCAGGCATGCAGCACGAGGTAATTCTCCCAGTATACGTATCAGTCTCCGAATAGGAATAGAAAACCCGTTTTCGCAGCACTCTTGGAAAAGTGGCGCTGTGATTGCTGTTTCCCGTCTCCGTGGCCAAGTGTAATACGTTTGACGGGAACGCTTTATCACGTCCCACCCAATTTGCAATATTCTTCCCAAATCCACTGCCAACCTGGGAATTGAATCGTATCACGTCATTAGTACCAAGGTGTTTCAAACGGGTTTTTGCCCAGTCTCCCATCGGTACCATTACCGCTTCCTGATACATGTGGAATTGTCGGGTTTTATTGAATTGCAAACATCTTTCCCACGCGCCGCGAAAACGATTTGGCCATTTCCCGGGATGGCAATTTTTCTTGTGCCAAATAAACTCTTCTGTCCATAACCACCCTTGTTGTCTCATAGACAATATAAGATTGATTACATAAGTATGTCTTTCTCCATCAACAACGCGCTCCTTGATGTTTAAAATAAAGGTTCCAGTCGGTTTTAGGACTCTCAAAAATTGTTCGCTACGAGGTAAAAACCATTCGACATATTTATCGGGTTTTATACCGCCATATGTTTTTGCCCGACTATCCGCATAAGGTGGCGACGTAATAATGAAATCAAAAAAGTTTTCAGGAAATTTCTTCAGAATATCTAGACAGTCGCCTATTTTTATATCAGTTTTAACTTCTTTCATTGCGAACCGATTGCCTTGTCATAATAATATCAAAAATAGTGGATTTTTAAAATATACTATATGGTAAAAAATATCTTTTAGCAATATTAATACAGAAGTGCCGGAAGAGCTTTTGTGGACGCGAACGTTCGAGTACTGCCCGGGGCCACCCGCTTAACGAGGTTGAACGTTCTCGAAGAGAGAATGTGTGTTGTCTGACGCCGTCTTAGAGGAGGAGTTCGCGCATTCAGTGAGGCCGAGTCATAGCATGGGTGGGCAGCACGGAGCATAGAGCGGAACAAACAGCGTTCCGGCAATATAACGCAGAGGTAACAGCTTTGTTATCCACGCGTTACCGCATCCACATATGTATGGCTGACCGCTGATAGCTGTGGGCTATGTTGGAATATATACGCCGATTACTTTACGTACTTCATCCATCGTCTGTTTCGCAATGGTGCTGCATGCCCTGGCACTTTTATTGAGCACATCGATGACATAGCCGGTATCTTTCTTTAATACAGCGGCCTTCTCGCGGATGGGTGTAAGTTCTTTTTTGAGATTTTCAAAGAGCATCTTCTTGCAGTCTATACAGCCAATTGCGGCAGTCCTGCAGCCCTTATCGATCTCAATAAGCATCGCATTTTCTGAAAAGGCCCTGTGTATCGTGTAGATGTTGCAAATCTCGGGGTTGCCGGTGTCAGTGCGTCTCACCCGCTTCACGTCGGTCACTGCTGTCCTTAATTTCTCCCAGACATCCTTATCCTCTTCCAGTATCCCGATATAGTTATTCAGTGTCTTTGACATCTTTGTCTGTCCATCAACACCGAGGATTTTCGGCGCTAAGGAGAGTAGCACCTGTGGTTCAGGAAAAATATTGCCAAACCTGCTGTTAAACCTTCTCGCCACCTCCCTCGATATTTCTACATGCTGAACCTGGTCTTCACCTACTGGCACAAATCCAGCCTTATATACGAGGATGTCCGCAGCCTGCAAAACCGGATAATCCATGAGACCCATATTGATGTTCGCCCTGTGTTGCTTTGATTTATCTTTGAACTGTGTCATCCTTTCAAGTTCACCGATGGGGGTTACGCAGTTGAATATCCAGGCTAATTCGGTATGTTCCGGCACGTGGGACTGAACGAAGATTTTACACTTTTCAGGGGAGAGTCCGCAGGCAATGAGTATCAAAGCTGTTTCAACAGTCCTTTTCTTCAGTTCATCTATGTCGTATTCGACAGTTATTGCATGGTAGTCCACAACACAG
>CAIJOT010000213.1 GCA_903822335.1 uncultured delta proteobacterium | reverse complement strand
ATACGAAGATACGGGCTACCAAAGACAAGACCGACAGGAGAGGTGCATGCTCACAAAGAACGATATGAATAAAGGGTTGATATCATTAATAGTTTGTTTTTTTGAAATTAGTTGTTGACAGGAGGATTATAGGATGTAATCCCCGCCCTTTTTTCCATTGTCTTGCTATTTCAAGTAGTTGTCAAGAGAATTATTATTTATCACCACTTAGCCATCAGCTAAAGACCTTTTTACATGTCATGCTTTACCTGTCACGTTCTATGCTTCTCAACAATACCGTAAACATCTTTTCTGTGCAGGATTCCAAGGACAATAATATCCTTTGTCCGGGAAACCGAATGGGGTCTGGTCTTTACAGCCTGTTACTCAAACCCATCCATAGCTGTATTTGGTCTGGAAGGTGTTCCCGAAGGGAGCATTGCGTAAGCTCCGGGGAACCATCTTGAGTGCCTCAAGCGTTCTTTCGCATATGCGGGAGATGAATGTGCGAATACATCTCTGCCTGAACCCCATGGGCTGGGAGGGTGGGTCTCACATTCAAGTGCAGAGGGACTCTTAGAAGGGTCGGAGATGGAGCACCAGCGAACAGAGAGAATACCTTCCGGATTGAATGAGGTAGGCTTTGACGAAAAAGGATTGGGCAACAGCCTGTTGACAGCCTGTTGAATCTTGACTCAAGGAGAAACGCAGAACACATGAACTACCCCGAAGCAGAGCTTCGAGGAATTATTTTGATTAAATTCACTTCCTGTCGGTCTTATCCGCACCAGCGCATTCCTGAATCCGACCGCCTACAGTGCATAACCCCACCTGTTCGAGAAGTTGAGATCTCATCGTATAAAGCCTGGTGTCTCCCGGTCTTTCTTCAATCAATCTCGTTATTGTTTCAATAGCATCGTACCAGAAACCGTTCCCGGCATATAGGCCCGGCACCATGAGGTCCCCGGCACGGGAAAGCTTTTCGGTTAGATCCTTTGCCGGTTCTTTGAACTGGACACCTCCGCCGGTAATTATGTCTTTTGACCTGTGCTCCTGGTCCGGGATAATTGTTATGAACCACTGATACTCCGCACCGGGCTTCAGGCTTATCGCATATTGAGAAAGCATGGCACAGTAAACCCCGCCTGTAGTCGGCTTATCGAGCCTTCTCTCTAGTATCGGCTTTGTGGATCTTCCGTCATCGAGGGTAATCTCAATACGTATATCCGTGGGTCTCGATATGAACCAGCAGAGTGCGGGCTGCGATTTTGATGTCATGGCCGTATGGTCGGGTGCGAGCGCTACGAGGGTCAGACCCTCGGTATCGGCCCCACGGGTTCCCCCACCGACACGCTTTCCTGGTTTTCCCAGCATGGGCGGGGTATAACGAATGAACAGACTGGAATCGGACTGGTTCTTCGTTTGCTGGCTCTTGTCGTCTGCGGAACGCGCATCCAGATTGAGCACACACAAAGAAACCATTACCAGGAAACAAATGGCGTATTTTTTCATGAACCCTCCTTATGTCGGGATAATTGTGGGGTGGTCTATCCGGTACGCGATGTAACCAGATGAACACCTGTTTTCTCTTCTTTGCCTTTCAGCGCCACCACGCCTACGCTTGTTGTCTCAAATTGATTATTGAGGCACTTGAGTGTTTCCTCACCAATCAGGATTCTCCAGGGGCGGCTACCGGGCATCAAGGAATTTTCTTCCTTACCGAAGCTTTCGAGCCGTGAAGCTATGTTCACCGTGTCCCCTATGACGGTATATTCCATACGTTCGGAACCCCCGAGGCACCCCGCCACAAGAGGACCCGTACTTATGCCTATACGCATGTACACCGATGGAAGGTTTCTTTCCTTCCACAAGCCATTCAGTCGCGCAACCTCCGCCCCCATCTCAAGGGCACAGGTTACCGCATTCATCGCGTCAGCGCGTACCTCAGACTCTGCCTCCCGGGGCAGAGGCACACCAAATACTGCCATAATCGAGTCACCGATATACTTGTTTATTGTGCCGCCATGCTTCATGATGACGCGGGTCATGGCATCCATGTATTCATTGAGCCAGTCCATGAGTGCCCGCGGATCGAGCCTCTCCGATACTGAGGTAAAATCCTTCAGATCCGTAAAGAGGACGGTGGCGATCAGTTTCTTCGGCTGTGGTCTGCCATGGTACATGAACTTGTCCCTTTCCTCCCAGATTGCTTCTGCCACACCCTGTGACACATGTTTGGAAAAGAGTTGCATAAGGATGTTCCGCTCTGTTCTTTCAACGTAGGATACATACCCCGTCACCGCAAAGGTTGAAACAAACCACGCGAGAAGGGGAGGCACAAGGGGGATCCACCACCCGAATGTGAAGGCAAAATAGGTGACAAAGATTATCACCAACAGGGTGACAAGCAAAAGAAACAGAAAACGCCAAAAGGGCCGGCTTAAAAGACCGAGCAGACCTCCGATTAATCCCCATACTATGATCCAGCCCAGCTCGTAGCCTTCCTCTGCAAAGGCAAGGGGCTTACTTTCTCCTAAAGCAGACCTGATAAGTTGGCTTGTCATTAATGCGTGGAGCATTATACCGTAGGTGAACTCCTCGGACCCCTGGGATTTACTGAGAGGGGTGTAGAAAAAGTCTTTAAGACTTTCCGCTGTGGAACCAATGATCACAATCTTATTCAAAAGGGCCTCTGCGGGAAACCTTTTTGCTTCTAAATCCGCAATAGAGAATGAATTGAAGGGAAGACCCCTGAAATCAAGCATGTACTGGTATCCTCGCATGTCTGCACCGGCGTATCCGCCGCTATTCTCCATGAGGGGAAGGAAGGTCGTTTTTCCGAGCTTCAAGTATTGAGGATTTTTCTCGCCCGGTTCGGGACCTATGCCCCTCTCCTTCAGGTAGTTCACTGCCAGGAGCAGAGAAAATGAACTATACACGGTTTTCCCATCATCCAGGAAAAGGAGCCCCCTGCGGATTGCGCCGTCAGCGTCTGTAACAAGGTCATTAAATCCAACCCTGTCTGGTCTTTGCACCACGTAAGGACCTGAGATACCTGAGTGAAGATCATCTCCGATCTTTCTCACGGAAACGATATTCTCTTGGGAGAAAACCTTGACAAGCTTTTCCTTGCCTGGTGACACCGGAATATCCCTGTATAGATCGAAACCAATAACAGATGGCTTATAGCGGGCGATCAAAGCGAGCGTGTCTGCAACTTCAGCGTCAGTCATAGGCCAGTGGCCCCGTTTCTTGATGTCGGCTTCCGTGATTTTGATCAGCACTATCCGTTCGTCTGGGGCCGCGCTTTTCCTGTCCAGCCTCAGGTAGAAATCATATGCCAGGAGTTCGACGGACTCTAAGCCTCCCGCGTGGCGTACCGAGACAACAGCTAAAGAGACTATTAAGCTCAGCAGCAAAGCAAAGAAGAGACGGGATATCTTCGATTTAGGCAGGAATTTTATCATAGTGTGAGCATTCCTATAACCAGCTTCCCACAAGCAGAAATGGCGCCCAGTAACAGGGATGCCGGTAACGCTCATCCTTGAGCAGCATCATTTGCGCACGCTGGAGGGCTTTCGTTTTAGAAAGAGATTTGCCGGAAAGGTGTCTGTAAAACTCCACCACAAGGTTCGAACTTGCCTGGTCATTGATGTACCAGAGCGTTGCGAGAGCACTTTTTGCACCGGCTTTCACAGAAAGACCGGCAAGTCCAAGGGCTGCCCGGTCATTTGTTCCAGCGGACTGGCAGGCACTCAAGGTCAGCAACTCAACAGGGTTTCTCCGGAAACGGGTGATACCCACAATGTTTTCGAGTTGATCCATGTTCAGTTTCTCGTCCCATGTGAGGACGTAAGTCTTTAGAGCGTCTTCGGAAAATTCTCCATGAGATGCGATATGAATTATGCTGTAAGGCAGTTTTTCAATCTCTTTTCTCATCAAGGGTATCGTGAAATCTTTATTCAGTAGCACCCTTCCCCCATAAGACCGCTGTACCGTGTTCAACTCGAAGGGAACATATGTGAGGGCCTGGTAACCCTGAACAGATTCAGATAAACCTGTGAGGAGAACCTCCGTCTTGTCTCTCCTGGGAGGCTGGAAATCGACGAGAGTCAACGCGGGTGTGCTCGTTGCTGCATATCTGGTGACAAGAAAATCATTTCCGTCATGGAGGGCCGAAAGGGGTATGGTCCGCAACGGCCCCTCGGGAACAAACACAAGGGTATCAACCTTTGCCGAGGAAAGGTCAGCCTCGAAGGGACGGATCAGCCATTCATAGAGCCTCTGTGCGTGAACGAGATATTCCCGGGAGGTCCTCTTTTCAAGGTTCCGCCGAAATTCCCTGATTTCTTTAGTGAGTGTGTCCCTATCAAGCTGGACGGTAAATTTCTTGAGCCCGGTGGGCAGGCCCAAAAGGACCTCGAGGCGATCCTGAAGGGGCACGAAATAGATGATCGCCCGATGGGGTGAGATAAGGTCCGGACGGTCCACCTTCGCCTTTCTCGCTGCAACGCAGGTATTCTGGAAATAGTCCTGCAACTCGTCAGTCCTCAAAAGTTCGATGTTCTGGATAGCTTCAAGGATAAAAGTTTCAGCCCTGTTGGGGTCCTGAAGTGAATCCGTTTGCCTGAGGAGCAGATCGATGAAGCCAAGGTAAACGGGCTCGATGGAATCCTTGTATGTGAGTTGATTATATATCCTGGAATCACAGGAGAACTCGTACCTGATCGACTGAAGGGTGAGCACGGCCTTCCGGTATGCCAGAACTGCCTCACTGATTTTGCCCCCTGCCTTCATTAATCTCCCGTTCTGCCAGTGCCAGAGGTAGAGAGACTCCGGGGCGCCGGCAAACTGTGCCTCAAAAATAGCTTGCCGCGTCATGCTTAGCGCATCATCGTAACGCCTCGAATCCTCGTACACTTCTCCGAGATAACCTGAGGCATAGGAGCTGGAAAGGTGGTCCTTTATTCTCGTGGCCGTATCAAGGGCTTCTTTCAGTGACGTTAAGGCGGAGCGCCTGGAATACCCCTCTTGATCCGCAAAAAGCATGCTCATGGTGCGGTACATCCTGCCAACGCTTATCAAACCGTACGCTTTATCATGGGAGTCGGGCAGCGAGGTATGCCCATTGCGGGCAGAATCGAGAAATAGTAGGGCATTAGGGCGGTCTTTCATGAGCAGCGATACCCGGGCAGCGTTTGCGGCAATCCGGGCAGCCAACAGATCATCGTCGGTTTTTTCTGAAATATCAAGGCCCTCTTTGTATGCTTTCAGGGCTTCACTATACTCCTTCCGTAACACATAGAGGTTACCCATATAGTTGAGGATAGATGCGGTAAGGCTCATGTCCTCCTGGTCCCGCGCAAGACGGATGGCTTCCTTAAGAAGTTTCTCGGCTTCCGGTAGTTGATTCGCGAGAAGATAGCCCTGACCCAGTTCGGCCAGAGTGGCGGCAAGTTGCTGCGTATCGTCAGACTTTCTTGTCATGTCCACGGCTTTTTTCAAAAGCAGCATGGCCTGCCTGTAATGGCCAATGGCCTGATAGGCAGAGGAAAGATAGAGGAGTGTTGCGTATGACTGTTCTTCCTGCGACCCATGGGATATGGCGCTCTGAAAATCACCCCTCCTGAGGGCCTCTACCATCTGTTCCATCCCTTTATTGACTTGCATCCTGTATGAATATGGATGTGCCAGGAGGGCGTCGGGCTGGAGGGGCAGACCGTCCCTTACGCTGACCACAAAGCTGCTTATCTCTTCCACCCTCTCGGCGCACGGTTTCGGTAATAAAGCCTGAATATTCAACAGATTTTCCGGAAGATCAACTATGCTGCTACCGATATCGATATAGGGCGCGCTGATCTCGACGCTACCCTGCAAACCGAACTGCGATGAGGCACTTACTATGCTGTCAGGACTCTGGAGAAATAATGTGGAATTGATATTAATGTTGCCGCCGCTACCGTATTCTGCATTTGCAATGATTTTGCTTCCGTCGAGGATTATGTTGTCGGCGATAAGACCAATATTCCCGCCGTTGCCGGTTCCTCCCTTTACGGTTGCAGTGATGCTGCTCCTTGTCAGATCTATAAGCCAGGGGTCTATTGTGATGTTCCCTCCATCGGCATTCTCCGTGGCAGTAGTAATTGAGCTATCCTCAAGGCGCACGGTATCTGCCGCATGAATAATAATATTTCCCGCCGAGCCCGCCGAGCCCGTACCAGTGCTTTCTGAGGTGATCTTGCTGTTCCTTGTCAAATACAGTTGGGCAGTATCTACAGTGATGCTGCCGCCGTGGCCGGTGCCACTGGTTGATGTTGATAGTTGGCCACCACCACTCAGGGTTAGAGTACCCACGCTGAGGTTAATGTCTCCTGCTTTCCCGTCTCCGGCTGTCTTGGCCCGTATCCGTCCGCCGTCAAGAATACTCATGGCTGGTGTGGAGATGTTGATGCTCCCGCCGTTGCCGGCACCAGAGGTATCGGCAAACACACCGCTGGGATATATTCCTTCGTCAATACCCGATATGTTGACGGATTGAGTGGCTGTAATATTGATAATGCCGCCCAATCCAGCCCCACTGGTTGATGTTGATAGTTGGCTACCACCGCTCAGGGTCAGAGTGCCCACGCTGAGGCTAATGTCTCCCGCTTTCCCGTCTCCGGCTGTGTCGGCCCATATCAGTCCGCCGTCACGAATACTCATGGCTGGTGTGGAGATGTTGATGCTGCCGCCTTTTCCATCCCCGTAATAAGAAGTATTTGCATAAAGACCACTGCCGAGGCCCATGCTGCTCATGCCTCTGATATCAACGGATTCCGTGGCAGATATAATGATGTTACCACCCTGGCCGTTTCCAAAAGTGCTGGTGATAACCTGCGCGCCACCTGTAAGGTTTAAGGCCCCCACATCGAGCGAGAGGGTACCACCACGGCCACTGCCGTAGGTACTGGCTGATACCCGTGCATCACCGGTTACCGATAGCGTTCCAATCTTCAGGGTGATATCCCCTCCGTTTCCCACATTACCATCAGCCTCTACAAATCCACCTTTGGCAAGCATCATAACGGGGGCGGATACGGTAATGCTGCCTCCAGCACCGGTACTCCAATCCGAACTCGTGAAAAGGCCCGCCCTAAACAGCAAACTGTCGCCGCCTCTTATATCCACCAGCTCCGAGGCCGAGACATTAATGGTGCCGCCCTGTCCGGTTCCATAGGTCCTGGCACTAACTTCCCCGCTGTCTATGTATAATTTGTTCACATCCAGTCGGATATCGCCGGCGTTTCCACCCCCATTTGTCGTTGCCTGTATCGCCCCTCCTTCAACGACGTTCATAGTCGGTGTGGAGACAATGATGCTGCCGCCTTTTCCATCCCCGTAATAAGAAGTATTTGCATAAAGACCACTGCCGAGACCCATGCTGCTCATGCCTCTGATATCGACGGATTCCGTGGCAGATATAGTGATGTTACCACCCTGGCCATTTCCAAAAGTGCTGGTGATAACCTGCGCACCGCCGCTTAGATCCAGTTTTCCCACATTCAGTCGGATATCGCCGGCACTTCCTCTCCCCCAAAATGAGGTCTCTGTACGGATGGATCCCTCGTCGGCAATTGTCAGCAGGGGGGCCACGACGGTGATGATGCCGCCTTCACCGTCGATGCTATATGTGCCCGCGTAAAGACCGCCGTACTTGCCGGCAATTGCAACAGAATCTGTGGCTGTTATGTTAATGTTGCCAGCCTTGCCGTTTCCAGAAGTGCTGGTGTCAACCTGCGCGCCGCCGCTTAGATCCAGTTTTCCCATATCCAGTCGGATATCGCCAGCGTTTCCATCTCCAACAGTAGTTGATGTGATTGATCCCTTCTCAGCGATCGTTATCTCGGGTGAAGTAACAGAGATGTTGCCACCTTTTCCACCACTGTCCATATAAGTATTTGCAAATATACGGCTGTGTTCTCCAGAAATACTGACAGAATCTGTGGCTGTTATGTTGATGTTGCCGGCCTTGCCGTTTCCAGAAGTGCTGGTGTCAATCTGTGCGCCACCGCTCAGATCCAGTTTGCCCACATCCAGTCGGATATCGCCGGCGCTTCCATCTCCCCAAGTTTCCGACAGGATGGATCCCTTTTCAGCAATACTTATCATCGGAGAGGTAACAGAAATACTTCCTCCAGTACCATTAGAATAGTATGTTCGCGAATAAAGACCGCTGTTCTCACCCGCTATGAGGACGGACTCAGAAGTGGATATGTTTATGTCTCCTCCATGACCCGTTCCATCAGTTGAAGCATAGATACGACCGCCTCCTCTCACATTCAGGCGTTTTCCCTCAATGACCACATCCCCGCCATTTCCGGTATTTTCATAATTCTCTACCGAGGTATCGATGCTGCCTCCATATTGTATCCCCATAGCATCCAGAACTACATCGTCCGTAACCCATATGTTAACGCCTCCGCCTTTAATGTTACCCATGGTTTTTGTCCTGGCATCGATGCTGCCTCCCTGCAACTCAAAACGCCCTGCCCTGATGTAAACTGCACCTCCGTCCTGGCCGACTTCCGTGGTACTCACATCGATGTCTGTATGATTCGTGAAAGCGGTATCCCGAGATACTATAATATTTCCCTGCCTCGTAAACCCCTCCATAACGAGGCCCTTATCAGCAGGACGAACCTCACCGGCAGAGGCGGCACTTGCCAAATTGATTTTCCCTCCCTGAGCGAAGAGGGTGCTGTTTTGCATTTGGATATCGCCGGCGATGACGGACAGGGTTTTCCCCGTAGGTACCTGCATAAAACTCTGGTCAAAAGAAACGCCGGCCGGGCTTGGTCCCAGAAATCCAAATGCCGATGGTGGATCACTGGTAAGTACGCTGCCTCCCGGGTTGCTCGCGTCAAATCTCCCTGATTGACCGAGCTTAAGATAGTCAGCGGTGGTCACATGAAAGGAACCGCTTACGTCAAGGGACGCATGGGGACCGAACATGACCCCTGCTGGGTTGACAAAGAACATGTTAGCCCCCTGGATCGTTGACTTGAGAAGGCCGTCAATGTATGACGTGTTCCCTCCCGTGACCCTGGAGATGATGTTTTGGATGGCCTGGGGCCCGGAGAAGGTGGCGCTTTCGTTCTGGTATATGCTAAATTTGGAGAAGCTATGGAAGAGGTTACTTCCTACCTGTTTTCCAAGGTTACTGGTAATGGCGTAGTTCGGTCCCGCCAGCGGACCGGCGGCAGGACCCAAGGTCCCGTCGCGGACAACCTGGGCTGATACTTTCTGGACGGAAATACTCCCAAGTAGTAACAGAAAGATGAGGACCACTGTCTCAATAGAGGACCTTCTATGTGCCATCAATGTCTCCTTCTACAGAAATCCGCAGACAAACTGAAAGTGCATGCCCTGCTCCTGAAGCGTATTACTCGTCTTATCAACCTTTTGAAACGGAATTCCCCAAAAGAACTGCAAATTCATCCTGTCAGTGATGTTCCATATAGTTCCTACCCCGGCGCTGGAGATACTTTTTGGTTCAGGGGTATCCCGCTTTGAATTCCACGACCAACCGATGTCGGTAAAGGGAACAATGTGAAGGGTCTGTTTCCCCGTGCTGGAGGTGTAGATGGGAAAGCGAAGTTCAAGGGAGCCAACAACCCCGTTATCCCTGACGAGTTGATTCTCCGGATACCCTCGTACACTGTTTATGCCTCCTACTGAAAATTTCTCTAAGGATAATAGCGGGTCTCTGGTAAACTGCATATCAGTCCGGAATACAAGCTGAATCCCCGGGTCTGTCAGCCTCCTCACCCACTTCACCTGACCCAGCCAGGCGAGGAATTTCCCGTCAGGACCTGGTGTATCACTATGCGTTGCATTCAATGTGTATATGCCCGCACTGAAGCTTGAACGGGCAGTTATCACCTGCTTCTGGCTCCGCGCTATCCATTCCTGAGAGAAACGAAGCACGTTCACCTTGCTCTTTCCCTCTTCTGCCCCTTCGGAGAAGGAAAACCCCCTATCCAGAAGGTACTCCGCGCTGCTTCTCATCTCACCGGTCAAGGAAAGCCAGAATTCCTGAAATGGGTTCCTGAAAAAAGGGTGGCTCACGGAGACCCCGAAGGTATCAGTCTTGCTCTTGATATCGAGCCCTCTGAATTCCTCCTGGACAACGATGGTGTCACCCTTACGGTAATGGACATTGAAGATGGTATCATAGGAGTTGATCGGTAGACTGTAGGAAAATCTGTATTCGTTTAAGCCTTCTGTCCGTCCGTAGCCTCCCTCAAGGATGTCCCCCAGGCCAAAAAGATTCTGATGACTCAACAAGATTTCTCCACGATAGTCGCCAATGCTGGGCGGCACATTGTTGTTGACACCCAGGGCTATCTTGTAGGGGATATCCTCCGCAACCTTCACGTTGAGAGTATTTTCACCCTGTGCTACCCCGGGCCTCAACTCCGCGTTCAGCCGTTTTATTCGGGAATCCTGGTTGAGCATCTGCAGAGCCTCCTGGAGCTTGATCACGTTCACAGGAGGACCTGCTGCCCTCACAATCCGGTCAGTAAAATATCCCGGACGGAAATACCGGTTCCCCTCAACCGATATTTGGGTGAGTACGCCTTCGATAACCTGCAGGGTAACAGTTCCATCCACAACCTGCTGATCAGGAATAATTACTCCCGTGCTGATATAACCCTTATTCACATAGTAGAGGGTCAGGGTGTGTCTCAGGGATTCCAGTTCTTCAAAGGTAATCTGCCTGTTCTCATAGGGGCCTGTTATCCTGTGCAGTTCATCCTCTGAACAGGCTGTGTTTCCCACAAATTTGAATCTCTGCACAAATACTTTTGGCAAGGTCAGAATGTTTACAGAGGAATTTAAGCCCATGGGACGCGAGGAATCGCTGACTAAGGGTAACGCTTCGTGAACTGGTTGTGCCATACCCTTTTTCTCTCCCCTCGTATCCTGACGTATCTGCAAAGGCCTCGAGGGGTCTTCTGATGAAGGCGGATCAGAGCCGAGTGTCGCAAGGGGATGAAAGAGTAGGAATACAGCGAACACGAAGATAACCCCTGACACCTTAAATCCGTCAGTAAGGCTGGGCCGAGACAGTCGTTGGCTCACTCTTCTCATATACAGGGGGTAAAGGGACGAATTATCGGACCCTTTCAGAACAGCCACCATCCCGTGCGAGTTTTGATACCTCCACAAAAATTAAGTACTGCCACCGCGAGGCAAAACCGAAGTAATCTTGTTTTTTTACGCAGGCATAAAACCTGCGACTATCCATGACAGGCGTGACTGTCCTACCGTTTTTATCGTCCCTCGTCCGAGCAAAAGCGGTCGTCCCTATAAAAACACCTCCCGGATAAAATTGTTTAACTTGGTACCCCTTTTGTCGCCAAAGGGTTGCCAAGTTTTCACTCATGAAACAGTTAAATAGCTCTCAAACCTCTGCACAGTTTACGCAGAGGTTTATTGTTCCCCGTATTACGGTAACGTCCACGCTGAAATCGCTTCTGTGGTCTTAATCCGGTATGCCTTGCCCTGATGCAACTATGGCATATCTAAAGTAATGCCAGTAGTTTTAAGTTTAATCCAGTACCCTTTTCCAGGCACTAATTCGGTTAAAGTATTCAGCACGCTTGGCAGAGTGGGTCCATATT
>CAIJOT010000212.1 GCA_903822335.1 uncultured delta proteobacterium | reverse complement strand
TTGATGAAAAACTTGCCATTGATGCATTTAAGACCGACAAAGAAAGTCATATAAAGATAAACCATGAAATATGCAGATCGAAGTGTAAGGTGAAATATTGTCTTTTTATCTGCCCGGCCCATCTTTATTCCGTAAACGAAGAAACAAACGAAATAGTCGTTGAATTTGCGGGGTGTCTTGAGTGTGGAACCTGTAAGGTTGCATGTATTGAAGGCGCTATAGATTGGATATATCCAAAAGGAGAATTTGGAGTCCAATACAGACTTGGTTAATCTGTCTAAATTAATAATTGTATAAATATTAATCAGTCTAAATATAATGATTAGCTTATTTGAATAAGATCAGTCTTAAAATATCCCTAATAAATCAGAGCTTTTAAAAAGAAAAGAATAATTTTTAAAATATTTTATTAAACAGTATATTTTTTACTTGACAAATATATTTTATACTGTATAATAAAATTTGACTGTATAATATTAATGAGACATTCATGAGGGGGGATTATGACTGAATATGAAGAAAAAACATTGATTAGTAGTAGAGAATTATTAGAGAAAACAGGTATTTCAAGGGCTACACTTAATAATTATATTAAGCTGGGTATCATTCCAAAACCAATTGTTCAAAAACCACTTGCAGATAATGAAAAGGCTAAGCAAATAGGTTATTTTCCACAAACAGTATTATACAGTATAGAAAAAGTTAAACAGATGAAAAAAGAAGGGAATTCCATAGAGTCCATAGTAAAGACTTTAAAAGGAATAACTATTTCCGGGTCTTTTCTTGAAGAAGAGAGAGGAAACGTGTCCTCTCTCGAAACGCATGTCAGAATTCCTGAGGAGGTTCGTTCTACAGCGGAAAAGGAACTCACGTTGACAATCGACAATATTCAAACCCCGGCTTACCTTATAAACTATCAATTTGAAATTGAATGGATAAACGAGGCAGCAGAGAAAAAAATATTCAGTAAGTCAATCAAGGCAATTAGACATGCAGAGTCAAGAAATATTTTCAGGTTATTTTTTAGCTGGGAATTTAATGATTATATGCAAAACTGGGAAAACATGATTGATTTTCATATGGCATTCGTTAAATCAAAGTTTCCCAAAGACCATGTAGAGAAATTATACTCAGGAATCTCTGAAAGAGAAGTCGGTTTTTTAGAGAAGGTATACGATAGCACAGTAAGTATACCAACAGAACTCATTAACCAGCATTATATAACAGTTATAAAACAGGATGGTTCGAAAGAACCGTATAAAATCTATTCTACCTTTTTCCGGGAAGGTATATTTTTCCTCTATGTACCAAATGATAGCTTGCTGGAAGGGGTAGACGAATTCCTATCAAAGCGTGGTCAGGTAATTAAAGACTTACTAAAACTGCGCTTACCGACCCTGGTTCCTTTCTGTGTGTTAGTTGCTGACCTGCAGGACTCAGTCCGTATTTGTGCTGAATTACCACCGGAAGAGTACTTTAAATTAATTAACCAGATGTGGAAAACCATGGAAGAATCATTTAAAAAATACTATGGTATCTACGGGAAGCATGTCGGTGATGGTATTGTATACTATTTTTTGAAAGAAAGGGACTCAAATTACCTTACGAATGCTATTTACTGTGCAATGGAATTAAAAGAAGAAATGGAGAAACTTTCTGCACATTGGAAAGTGCAAAAAAAGTGGTATAACGATCTTTTTTTAAATATTGGAATAAATGAAGGCCAGGAATACTTTAATGCGGTCCATACCTCAACAAGTATAGGATTTACAGCCCTTGGGGATACTATAAATTATGCAGCCAGGCTGTCAGACCTTGCCCGTTATGGTTCGATACTAACCACAAAGAATTTAATGAACAAATTAAGCGAAGAAGACCGTCAACAATTTCATTTTGGTATTCAACGAAAATTACAGGACAGAGAGGTGTTTATAGAGAACATGTTTTCTCGTGTTGTGGATTTTGTCAATCCTGAGGATCCTAAATATGTAAAATTTAGAGATATTGCAGCACTCCCTATCACAGAGATTGTGAAATAGTATTTTTACTCTCTTGTCTTGGATTCAATGTATGGTATTATTGGCTTAATCTTTCTATTTCTTCGGTTGGAATATCAAAATTAGCATATACCTTTTGAACATCGTCAGAATCTTCAAGCGCCTCCATTAATTTCAACATAGTTTCTGCGTTTTTACCTTCAAGCTTTACATAGGTCTGAGGTATCATGCTTATCTCTGCAACAATATATTTTAAACCTTTATCATCGAAAACTTTTTTAACTTTTTCGAAGTTTGTAATATCGGTAATAACATCTATATCGTTTCCATCATCAGAAATATCCTCAGCGCCTGCCTCAAGGGAGAACTCCATCAGCTTATCTTCATCAATAGTCTTTTTGTTGAAAGATATAAATCCTTTTTTACTGAATAGCCACGATACACACCCTGCTTCCCCCATGTTTCCATTTAGCCTTGTAAGTATATGTCGCACATCTGCTGTTGTTCTTTTCTTATTATCCGTCAATGCTTCTATGAGTATCGCCACACCTCCAGGTCCATATCCTTCATAGGTATGTTCTTCATAACGTTCTCCACCTTCAAGGGCACCGGTTCCTTTTTTTATAGCCCTTTCAATATTGTCTTTCGGCATATTCTCAGCTTTTGCCTGGGCAATCGCAACCCTGAGTCTTGCATTTGCTTCAGAATCACCTCCGCCTATCCGGGCAGCAGTTGTAATTTCCTTGATAAGCTTTGTAAATATTTTGCCCCTCTTGGCGTCAGCAGCACCCTTTTTATGTTTAATTGAACTCCATTTACTATGTCCAGACATTGGTCCCCCTGAGAATTGAATGGTGGGCGATATTGGATTCGAACCAACGACCTCTGGTATGTGAGACCAGCGCTCTAACCATCTGAGCTAATCGCCCTTATAAGTAATATTTATTATAACATGTTTTAAAAGTCAATATAAAGACAAAATAGCATGGAATTCATATAGGAAACTGATGAGTATTCGAATTTTGTTTAATTTATTCTATTAATCGTCTATTATTTCTCTATGGGTAAATTTGTTTTTGGGCCTGTTCCTTCAAGAAGGCTGGGATTCTCGTTAGGAGTGGATGTGATTCCGAGCAAGTACTGTAGCTTTGACTGTATATACTGCCAGATTGGAAAAACTACAAACAAAGAAATAATAAGAAGGAGTTTTTTTGATCCCCAAGAAGTTGTCAAAGAAGTAATAGAAGAGGTCAGCATATCGAAACATGTTGATTATATAACCTTTTCAGGTTCCGGGGAACCTACATTAAATTCAGATATTGGTCTGATGATTAGGGAACTGAAAAGGAAAGTGGATATACCTATATCGGTCATTACAAATGGGTCATTATTATTTATGAAAGATGTGAGAAATGACCTTATAATGGCAGATGTGGTTTTGCCATCCTTGGATGCGGTGAGCGATGACATATTTAGATATATCAATAGACCTCATTCTCTCATAGACATAGATGCAATCATTAATGGTTTGAAAGACTTTCGAAAAGCATATCAGGGCAATGTGTGGCTTGAGATTATGCTTGTTAAAGATGTGAACGATGATGTTGAAGAGCTTAAGAAATTCAAGAATATTATTGACTACCTTAATGTAGATAAAGTCCAGCTCAACACTGTCATAAGACCGCCAGGTGAAGAAATAACAGGTAGATTAGGAAAAACTGAGCTTGAGAAAATATGTGAATTTTTTGGAAGTAAATGCGAAACGATATGTACATTTGAGAAGACTGTGACTAAAGGCGAAAAGGAAGATTGGGCAGAAATGGTTTTAGACATACTAAAAAGAAGGTCATTAAGTTTAGACGACATAGTAAAAATTACAGGTTTGCCCTTTCAAAAAGCAAAAGACACACTCTGTATCATGGAGAATGAGGGAAAAATAAAAAGCTTTCATTTTGGTGAGAGCATGTTTTATGTAATGAACTAAGATGTAACAGGTTTCGGGTTACGTGTGAAAGTTCTCGATTTAAAACCATACCACGCAATTCGAAATGGTTTCTTAATTAAGTTTGCTATTGACAAAATATTCTACCAAAATTTACTATAGGGGGATGACCATGGTGGACATAAAGCAATGGTTTGTTGAAAAAAAGGTGGCAAAGACCATCAAGGCATTGGAGTCGAATTTCTTTGAAGCTACTTATTTTACAGGTAGAGAAAGTCTGATAAACGGGGTGTTAGGTCATATAAAACCGAAGATTAAGATAGGCTTCGGTGGCTCTGTAAGCCTGAGGGAAATAGGGCTTATTGAAAGGTTACAAAAAGAGGATGTCCTGCTTTTAGATCACTGGAAAGAAGGACTTACAAAAGAAGAAATTTCCGAAATACGAATTCAGCAGTTAACATGCGACCTTTTTATTGCCAGTGCGAATGCGATAACAGAGAAAGGTGAGATAGTGAACATTGATGGGTTTGGCAACAGGATAAATGGTATCACCTTTGGGCCTAAAAAGGTAATAATTATAGCAGGTTATAATAAAATAGTCCTCGATGTGGACTCTGCGCTTGAGAGAGTTAAAAATGTTGCGGCTCCAATGAATGCAAAAAGATTGAACCTTCCCTTACCATGTGCCGAGACAGGTTATTGTCATGATTGCAAATCAGAGGCAAGGATATGCAGGGTTATATCTATTATACAGAGAAGACCTGGCGCAACAGATATTTCAGTGTTTTTAATAAACGAAGTATTAGGCTACTAAAGGAGGATGGTTGCATGAAAATGAAAAGGGCGGTAGTGAGTGTATCGAATAAATCTGGTCTGTCTGAACTGGCATTATGTTTAAAGGAATATGGTGTTGAGATTTTATCAACGGGAGGGACAAAAAAATACCTTGACGGAATAGGGGTTAATCCTGTTGAAGTCAGCGCATATACGGGTTTTCCTGAAATCATGGATGGAAGGGTAAAAACTCTTCATCCAAAAGTACATGGGGGCATTCTAAACATCAGGGATAACACAGAACATCAAAAAGCAATGGAATCCTTAAATATAAAACATATAGATATGATTGTTGTAAATCTATATCCATTCAAAGAGGTCATAAGCAAAGGATGCACATTTGAAGAGGCTATAGAGAATATCGACATTGGCGGTCCTTCCATGATAAGGGCAGCAGCAAAAAATTTTAAATACGTCACCGTCGTTGTTGACCCTGATGATTATTCAAAAGTTATTGAAAATATGAAGGCAAATAACGGTGAGACGATAGAAGATTTAAGGTTTTACCTTGCGAAGAAGGTATTTTACCTGACCTCAGATTACGATAAGAACATCTATTCATACCTGTCCAGAGTCAAAGAATAAGAGGTAATAGAGATGAAAGTGCTTGTAATAGGAGGAGGCGGCAGGGAACACGCTTTGGTATGGAAGTTATCACAGTCAAAAAACATTGATTCTATCTTCTGCATACCCGGTAATGGTGGCATCTCTGATATGGCAGACTGTGTTGAGATGGACATACACAACATAGAAGGTCTTACAGGTTTCTCAAAAAAAGAAGGGATTGGGCTTGTTATAGTTGGCCCAGAAAGCCCGTTAGCAACCGGTATTGTGGATGTTTTTGAAAAAGAGGGTATCCCGATATTCGGACCACGAAAAAATGGGGCGCTCATCGAGACGAGCAAAATCTTTGCGAAAGAACTTATGGACAAATATAAAATACCAACCGCTTCTTTTAAAACTTTTTATAAATACGATGATGCGCAAGCATACCTGAACACTATTCAACCTCCCTTTGTAATTAAAGCTGATGGATTATGCGCAGGAAAGGGAGCATATGTGATACAGGAGAGACAGGATAGTGAGCATGTTTTGAAGGAATTGATGGTTAATCTTATCCATGGAGACGCGGGGAGAAGGGTGATTATAGAGAATTTTTTACCAGGGGTTGAGGCATCATATCTCGTTTTTACTGACGGGAAAACAGTAATGCCCATGCTTCCTTCCCAGGATCATAAACCATTACTGGATAACGATAAAGGTCCAAACACTGGTGGGATGGGTGCATATACACCGATACCATTTATCAATGAAAGTATGGAAAAAGAGATTGATACACATATAATGAGCACAACCATCAATGCCATGAATGACCAGGGTATTGTGTATAAGGGTGTATTATATGGCGGGCTGATGATAACAGAGGGTAAACCTTATGTGATCGAGTTCAACGCACGCTTAGGTGATCCGGAAACGCAACCTATATTTTTTATCATGGAAAATGACATTTTACCCGTTTTACTTGCCTGCGTAGAGGGCACTCTGAATGATAAAGAGGGTATGAAATGGAAAAGTGGTGTCTCCGTATGTGTTGTGGTTGCGTCAAAGGGTTATCCTGATAAACCAGAAAAGGGTAAAGTCATTAAAGGATTAGAAAATCTGAAGAATGAAAAAGATATAATGGTATTCCACGCGGGAACAAAAAAGATTGGAAATGATTATTATACCTCAGGTGGAAGGGTTTTGGGCGTAACAGCAATGGGAAAGACATACGGTGATGCCATCAGGAAGGTTTATGAAGCTGTTTCATGTATAGAATTTGAAGGGATGTACTATAGGAAGGATATTGGCAAAAAAGCCTTAGATACAGCATAGAGCGTGGAGCGTTTAGCATAGAGTTTAAATCTTTTTTCTCACCGCTATGCGCTATGTGCAAACCGCTAAAGGAAACGGAGGAAAAAAATGGGTAAGGTTCATAATATAGCTGTAATACCAGGTGATGGGACAGGCCCTGAAGTCGTTGCTGAAGGGATTAAGGTTTTAAATGCGGTATCAAAAAAATTAGGGTTCACCTTAAAGTATAATGAGTATGATTTAGGGGGAGAACGATATATGCGAACCGGAGAAACTCTCCCGGATAGTATACTTACTGAATTGAAGCAGTATGATGCCATATACCTCGGAGCCATCGGACATCCAGATGTGAAACCTGGTATATTGGAGAAAGAAATACTCTTAAGAACAAGGTTTGAGCTTGATCAGTATATAAACCTGAGACCGGTTAAACTGTATGAAGGTGTGGAGACGCCATTAAAAAATAAAGGTCCAGAAGAAATAGACTTTGTTGTTGTGAGGGAAAATACCGAAGGATTGTATGCAGGTGCAGGAGGGGTTCTCAAGAAGGGTACGAAAGATGAGGTTGCTATTCAGGAGTCAATAAATACAAGAAAAGGTGTTGAAAGGTGTATAAGATTTGCCTTTGAATACACACAAAAACGCAACAAAGACAGGAAACTCACATTATGTGGAAAAACCAATGTCCTGACGTATGCCTTTAATTTGTGGGAAAGGACATTTTACGAAGTTGCAAAAGAATATCCGGATATAAAGACAGAATACGTTCACGTAGACGCAACATGTATGTGGATGGTAAAAAACCCGGAGTGGTTTGATGTGATAGTCACTGACAATATGTTTGGTGATATCATAACGGATTTGGGAGCAATGATTCAAGGTGGAATGGGTATAGCGTGTGGTGGCAATATCAATCCCACAGGTGTATCGATGTTTGAACCTATTGGCGGTTCAGCCCCAAAATACACAGGCAAAAACGTAATAAATCCTTTAGCGGCAATACTTGCAGGGGCAATGATGCTTGAATTTATTAACGAAAAAAAAGGTGCAGACATTATAGAAAAGGCTGTACAGAAAGCAGTCAAAGAGAAGATTAAATCCCTTGACGCTGGAAAGATGGGGATGGGGACGAAAGAAGTAGGTGACCTGATAGTAAAATATGTTAATAAATAAATCCGTGAAGCGTTATTCGTAAAGAGTGAAGCGTAGACTGGATATTTGACACTGGATTACCGTGAACTACGAACTGTGAACCCTCGACCCCCTGGCCAAGAACTGCAACAGCGCCTTAGCAGGGCAGGCCCTTTTTCCGGTTACGAGATACGGATTTAATGGTTTTCACCTTTTTGCTAAGGGTGTTTCTCTCTATACCAAGAAGCTTTGCTGCCTTTGAAATATTGTTTTTTGAGAGTTTCATGGCAGAACCAATAAATATCTTCTCAATGGGTAGATTCTACTCGCAAGTACACCATATGAAATAAATGCAGGACATGACAGGATTTTCTGGTAGAGTGAAGCACGACCAACACTCATTCCGGAAAGGAGCCCGCCATGCCCTACAATCACCTAACAGAAAAAGACCGATATGTCATTAGTCAATGAACCACCCTGTAGCAAGCTACAGGGTATCAAAGTCTGGGAAGAGCGGTAATTCCCTTAGTTCTTCCTTTGGTTTGCCCTGTTTCTGGATATACCGTTCCACCGTCTTCCAGTCTCCTTTCTCTCCGACTGTTGCAACATAATATCCGTCAGTCCAGAATTCTCCACCCCAAAGTTCCTTTTTAACTGAAGGCTTTTGCCTGAATATTTCTCGTGCGGTAATGCTCTTGAATATCTGGACAATTTTCCCTGGTGAATATTTTGGGTAAGCACCGCAAAGTATATGGATGTGGCCTCTATCCATACCAAGTCTCTCGAACTCAATTGCATATCGTTGCTGAATCGCTTGTGCCGTCTCTTGAATAACCTTCACCACGCTTTCGTCCAATAACGCCTTACGGTACTTCACTGGAAACACAACATGATAATGAATCTGGTATACACAGTGATATCCTTTATGAACCTTGTCTTTTTCTTCCACATTGCCAGTATACAAAACCTTTGTCCCTGTAGCTTGCTACAGGGAATAATCAAGTTCAAAACTTGCCGGTTTTTCCTTAAGAGAAATAGGCCGTCGTATTGGGCGACATCATGCAAGCATCAGCCGGGAGATCGAGCGAAACCGCCCGACTTACGCTGATGATGCGGTATACTGGTATTATGTCACACACCCTGTCGCAATCGAACGTTGTCGTAAAGCGAGGCATCATCGCAGACGGAATCATAGCAGATTGTATGCTTATGTTATTGCAAAGATCAGGCTCGACTGGTCTCCCGAAGCGATTTCCTCCCGATTAAAGATGGATTATCCCGATGATGACAAGA
>CAIJOT010000211.1 GCA_903822335.1 uncultured delta proteobacterium | reverse complement strand
GGCAGAAGCGAAACACGAAGAAGGTCCAGCAGCCCCCCCAGGAGCCTCTAACCTTACAGTACCTGTAGCCTTACGTGATCTATCCCTACAGTATCAGCAGTCTGGTATAGCCCCTGAAGAGATTGAAAAAGGTGCCCAGCATGAATTGGAACATACTCCTGACTTAAAAATAGCACGTAAAATAGCTATGGACCATCTGTTAGAAGATCCTCAATATTATACAAAGCTTGAAGGTATCATGGATCACGAGGAAGATGACGAAGATGAAGACAATTATTCGGAAGAAATTTTAGTAGATAAATTGTGTTATGCCAGTGCGATATCCCATAAAGAATTTGACGATGATTATGAACTTGGCTACAATCCTGGAGACGGAAGCCTGACAGTAGAGGCTTTTAAATCAGGGACACATACATCTGCCGAGGGCGATGTAACTACATTTACTGATGCAGACTTAGAAGAAATAGTTCAACGATATAATCAGAATCCCGGCAATGCTCCTGTTTGCGCCGGCCACCCTTCTGACTCTTCCCCGGCATATGGTTGGATAGACAAAGTAAAAAAGGTTGGAAATACTTTATTGGCTAAGATCAAGGATATTAATCCTGATTTTATGGAAGCTCTTAAGAACAAGACCTACCGTAAGGTAAGTCTTAGTCTATATTCGGACGATAAAGGCTATAACATAAGGCATTTAGCTATGTTAGGTGGAATGGCTCCGGCTGTAAAAGGTCTTGCTCCTGTCTCTTTTGCTGAGGCAGTTAACTATAAATCATATTCTTTTGACGAGGAGATTACCATGGATAAGCCGGTTGTAAATAAAGTAGATGCACTGGAAAAAGAAAATAATTTCTTCAAGAAATTGTTCAATAAATTTAAGATCGAAGTCAATTCTTTTACGGAGGATAAAATGGCAGATACAAAAGTTTTGGAACACGCAGAAGGCGATGCTGCAGACGCAGGAACCGCAAAAATAAATAAGTTGGAAGATCCGGATCAACCAAAAGGTGATAAAGTTGCATCCCAGGCTGAGTTAACAGCAAAAGAGACTGTGGATACAGCCCCAGTCAAGATGGCTACAATGGAAAATGTTAATGACAAGAATGCAGAAAATGCAAAATTGTCTGCAGAGAAAGATGAACTCAAGAAACAGGTAGAGGCTTTGACTAAAGAACTTGAAGGACTTAAGTCTCTTTTAACTAAAGAGAAAGTTTCTTCGGACGCCGATTTCTGCGAAAGCCTTATTAAAGAAGGTAAACTACGTCCGGCTGATAAAGATATGACAATCCTTACTCTCCACACATATCGTGATGTGGATAAGGCTCTCAACTTTGCTGAAGAGTCACCGGAATCCAAGCTGAAAAAGTATCGGGATCATCTTATCAACAGCCCAAAAGTGGTTGAATTTGGTGAATTTCCAAACGTACCAAACATCACTTCAGGTGTTGCTATGGAAGCCAATCCTAAAGACATGGCTGAAATGCAGAAATATATTGAGACAAAAGTAAAAGACAAACTGGCTCTCCCAACAAAGACTTCCTACTCCTGGGCCGACGCTTGGAAAGAATCTTTGGCGGAATGTTCAAAAGAGATGCCAGACATGTATGCCAAATATGTGGGTTGCATGATTCCAGGACGGGGGTAACATATGGCTTTTAATATATCAGAACGAACTATAGCATTGCCAATCAGTACTGATGTGTCCGAATCACAGTACTTATTCGTCAAAATAGACGCCAATGGTGCTATACAGCCTTGTCCTAAAGATAATTATGCACTTGGTATCCTTTGTAATGCCCCAAGTCCTGGAGTTACAATAGGCTATTCAAGTCAGATTCAGGCTTCCGTTGTAGTTGACGGTTGCACACGTTTGACAGTTGATGCAGCATATGACGCAGGGACCTTTCTGTGTCCTGCAACTACTTCAGACTTCACAGGATGTGGGGCTTCAGTGGCTAATGCATCCAGTTCTAATCAGTATATACGTGCTTACACTTTACAGCCTTCAAAGGCTGCTGGAGATATAGTTAATGTTAAATTGATAGACCCTTGTCCAGGTACAGGTGGAGCCCAAGGTGCTTCAGGTTATTCTGGTACTCCTGGAGCAGTTGGAACATCAGGCTACTCAGGAGTCGGAACCTCTGGATACTCTGGTATCGGAACCTCTGGATACTCTGGTATCGAAGGTCAGTCTGGTTATAGCGGAGTACCGTGATAAGCAGGGTCTTTAACATATAGATAGTTTAAATTCAAACAATAGGAGTGAATTATGGCTTATGAAATTAGTGATGCAAGGGTAGTCAGCTTTCCTTTGGCTGCCGATCTTAGCAACAATCAGTTCTGCTTCGTCAAACTCGATTCGACAGGTCAGGCTGTAGCATGTGGTAAAGGTAGCTATGCTATTGGTATACTTACAAATCAGCCAAGTGCTGGTGTTACAGCAGGTTACAATGCACAAGTTCAGGCTTCTGTCGCAGTTGATGGGATCACCCGTTTGGCTGTAACAGGTGCATATAGTGTTGGTCAGACTTTGGTACCTAACACAACCAGTGACGGTACAGGTTGGGGATCTTCAGTTTCTGATTCGACCAGCAACTATGCATTTGTCCGGGCAATTGCAATGCAAGCCTCGACAG
>CAIJOT010000210.1 GCA_903822335.1 uncultured delta proteobacterium | reverse complement strand
GGCTCGACAGAGATAATAGCAGGGCAGAGTATCGTAAAAAGGTTTAAAGGGGTTGACATTGGTGAGATACTCCGGTTTGGAATGCGGGATTGGACTATAGTTGGTGTGTTTGATGCCGGCAATACAGGTTTCAGTTCGGAAATCTGGGGGGATGTGGACCAGTTCATGCAGGCTTTCCGACGACCTGTCTATTCATCAATTATATTCAAGTTGCGCGATCCTTCAGGGTTTGAAACCGTGCAGGAACGTATAGAAAAGGACCCGCGTTTGACTCTTGAAGCAAAACGTGAAACGAGATACTATGCAGAGCAGTCCGAGATGATGGCAAAATTCTTGCGTATTCTTGGGGTATCATTGACTGTTATATTTTCTCTCGGTGCTATTATTGGAGCCATGATTACCATGTACGCTGCGGTAGCCAACCGCACTATTGAAATAGGTACACTGCGTGCCCTTGGTTTTAGAAGGGTCAGCATCCTCGGCGCTTTTCTCATGGAATCACTGCTTCTCGGTGTTTCAGGTGGCATGGTGGGCGTCTTTTTTGCCTCTTTCATGCAATTCATCACGATCTCAACGGTAAACTTTCAAACCTTTTCAGAACTTGCCTTTACCTTCTCCCTTACCTTTGGAATCACCTGCAAAGCCATGGCATTTGCCCTGATAATGGGTTTTGTTGGCGGGGTTCTCCCTGCCCTCAGGGCCTCCCGTATGAATATCGTGGATGCACTACGGGCAAGTTGATGTTGCCCACCTGGTCTCGAAAGTGTTGATAACACATCAACTATCATCGGTTTTCCCTTCATGTTTTATACCTCTAATCTCGGCTTAAAATGTACTACGGGATATCACATTTGATCAGTCTTTACAAGAAAGAGGGAAACCCCTTTCTTTGAGAATCTGTTTATGTAATTGTTTAAAACTTTTTGGTGGAATAGCATCTGACTTGCGCACCAATTTTATTGCAGAAACCGGGCATGGTACCGCACAAACACCACAACCGATGCACCATTCTCTATCGACCACAGGAGATTCATCCACCATCTTGAGAGCATTCACCGGACATATATCAACACACTGCCCACACCCTGTGCATTTTGCCTGATCTGTCTCCCTGAGAAAGTATGTTGCCATCAGAACATCCCTTGGGATTTTCCTTCTCCTGATTGTCCCTACAGACCAGCAACAGCAACTGCAGCAATTACAGGTATGCTTTATGCCCTCTCGTGCGTTATCTACGAGGTGTACAAGCCCAGCTTCTTCACATCGATTGATCACATTCAGAGCTTCTTGCTTCGTAATTTCTTTCCCAATTCTCTTCTCTATTACGTATTCGGCAAGTTCGTCATATTTTATACAGACTGCGAGGGGGTGCTCACACTGCCTCCTCTCCATAAGTTCGGCTGTTGCCCGACAGGCACAATGGACCAGGGCAATCACATGAGCCTGTTCAATAACACTCCCCATCATTTCAAAGGGAAAGACAGCATGGCTTTCAGGCTCTATATTGAGGGAACTCGGAATGTAGCGGAAGGCTTTCGTACGGGTCGAACCATAAACCTTATAGAGTTCCTCCTTTTTTGCATATTTGACAATAAGCTCTGCCATCCCTTTTGCGTGAGGGGTGTCTACCCCACCCCAGAAGAAAGTTTGAGGAAAACCGTAACCAAATTGCTGTAATGCGTAGCCGATCTCACCATTTTTTGTTTTTTTGGAATAAAGCAAGCCTCTGCGAGCCATGCTTTCCAAGATATTTTCCAATTCTTTCCTTGGAATTTCTGCTTTTGGTGTTATTTTAGAGATTGGAACAAGCTCAAAAGGAATAACGTTTGTAGGGATGGATAAGGCAACTTCAGCTTCCATGGTGGTAAAGTTATGCGTTAAAATCTCTAACAATTCCTCCTTTGGAGGGTATCCCATCCCTAAAGAGGATAGGTGTTTTGACAATTTTTTATACACATTGACTGGCATGGTTTGCCTTTTTCTCATCCTGTATTGTAAGATTTTACGATATTCATTTTTAAATAATTCCTCACAATAATCAAGTAAATTGGCAAAATAGGATCATTTTTTTGTCGTTACGCACTTTTCACACTGAATTGTTTCATTACAAAATAAATGTTATGGTGGTTACCCTACTATGTCTGTACGTTGTTTGGATTGCTTGATTATGTAAGCAGTGATGCGTGATGAATTGCAGATTGCTATTGGATTATCTGGTCTTACCGGTGGCTGTTCCACTTTTGACACTGAGAAAGACGGGTCCCCAGATTGGATGACCTTTCTCTGCTGGCTCCAATTCAAAATTAGGATCAATCTCGCAAGCCTTTTTAAATTCCCCCCTGCATTGTTTTTCCTGCCCTGAAACACAGGAAATAAAAGCAAGGTATTTATGTGCTTTCACCTGGTCATTTTTATTAGACAGTCCTTTGCTCAAGGCTGTTTTTAGGTTTTGAGAAGCCTCCTTGTATTTCCCATCCTCATAGTTTTTTATACCTTCAGACAGTGCTTGTTCCCCCGCGCTCCGGAAGATCTTTAAAAGGTCGTAGCTCTTTACTGGTCGTGATGAGCAACCGAAGGTAAACAAAACTGCTGTTGTAAACAAGACCAGGTATCGGAAGACTACCACAGTGTTTCTCCTTTCATTTGAATTTATGTTTAATTTTTACACTACTTCCAGGTTTGAGGTCAATTGTTTTTGTATACGTTGCAAAGGAAGTATTTTTGATTTCGATTTTATGTTTTCCAGGTGTAACATGCAGCGAGCTAAGGGGTGGGCTAACCCCCTGTTTTTTACCATCTACATACACCTCACCCCATGGAGTAATACCGAGACGAATTAAAACTGGTTGACTGGCAGGAACTGACGAAGCCTTGCCTGGTAAGGGTGTGGTAACAGTTGGTTGAGGTTGTAATTGTTCATTAGTGATTGATGGTGTGACTGTTTTTCGATTCACTTCGGGGACTTTGCTGCTACGCAATACAAATGAAAAGATGAGTATTGTGATTACAGCCAGCGGCAATGCTCCG
>CAIJOT010000209.1 GCA_903822335.1 uncultured delta proteobacterium | reverse complement strand
TTTAGGTTTGAGTAGCGCTAATAGAATTACCATGAAGAAAAAAGACAATCCAGAAAGAGAAGTTGCGGTTCTTCTCACCGATATGAAACAATATGCAAAATTAACCGCGCACATGACTACAGAGCAGGTTAAGGATTTTATTATTGATTATCAGAAGTTTTTACAAACTATCGTCATGAAAGGGGAGAAAGGCGCCCAAGAGTTCGAACCTTTTGCTGGAGATGCGTCAATAGCCATTTTCGAGGATAGACCGGGAGAAGATAGCAAAAAAAAGTGCAAACGTGTCCTTAAAGTCGCCATTAATATCGCGAAGGCAGTCGAATCCAAGCAAATCCCATTCACACGAATCGGAATATTTGTGGGAAAAATCATCGAAGCTCAATTTGAAAAGCTCACCCTGCGATTCGGGAATAGTTTTGCGGCTGCAAACAGGCTTGAAGAATTATGCGCCTATTTTGGCACGACTATCCTGATGGATCGTGACATTGCCTGGGCACAGGACGAAGAGCGAAAATATGTGGTAAGCATTGGCAAAATAACGCCGAAGAACTTTAAACATCCCATCCATGTTTACTCGATTTACAAACCAGGGATTCATCAATGTCCATTCGATATGAATAGAGAACATCTCATGGAATTTATCCGGTTAAAGAATGAAGGTATTGAACATTTCATAGGAAATGCCCAAAGGGGGATCATCCCCAATTTCCCATTCGCTGACGAGAAATTACACCAGGCAGTAAGTGTTTTTCAAGAAGCGACTGGGGCAATTGATTTAGCCACATTACGGATATTGGACTATCTTCGTGAACATCCATATCCAATGGATACTTTTGAACAGCAGGGCATGATGATAGATGAAAAGCAAAGCCATTCTATGGGGATACGGCTTTTGAGGCTTTCTCAGCAACTATTTAAAGCGCTTGATGAAGAGTTTTACCATGCATTGGTTGAGAACACTTATTGGGACACTTATTTCAGGATAGAGTGGAGAAAAAAAGGAGAAAGGATCATCCGGATTGGTGATGAACGGGATGGCATTTATTATCTTGCGAAAGGTAAGGTTCGAGTTGAAGATGCACAGGGGAATATCATTGCGCAATTATCTGACGGTGATATCTTTGGTGAAATGGCCTATTTTTCAAAAGACAAAAAACGGAACGCAGCAGTAGTTGCGGATACGGATATTGTGGTACGCAAGATTTCAACCGATGACTTTAAAAAATCTCCTATACTCCACAGAGTTTTTGCAGAGATTGCAAAAAGAAGGACACCCCCTGTATAGGGTTTTTATCAACGAATGTAGAGAGGTAATGATTACACTATACGGCTATGGCCATACAATATATTCCGTATGCGGAGCAGTCTATGAGGATAAGGAGAGACGATAAAGAGCTGTTTAACCAGGAGCTTGCCGATTACCTTCTCTTCTTTCACACGAAGAGGGTACATAAATCATTGGGGAATAAGACACCTATTGACTACCTTATAGAGCAGGGGGTGTTGTCGCAAATGTGTTTTACTTATACAAAACCCTTGCTGGTGCGGAGAATATAAGCTATAATCTCCGCATGAGGTGCGGAGAATGAGTCTGTATATCCATGAAAGGGAGGATTGGCCTCGGTTCAGTTGGAACCAGGAGAGATTAGCCGGTCGGCTCACCGCCGTACGTCACAGACAGGGGCGACTGATCGGACGGATGGAGACGCTGGGGTTTCCCCTGCGCGCTGAAGCCGTTTTGCATACCCTGACGCTGGATGTCCTGAAATCCTCGGAGATCGAAGGGGAGATGCTCAATATGGCGCAGGTGCGCTCCTCCATCGCCCGGCATCTTGGCATGGATATCGTGGTGTCTGTGGCGGTGAGCAGAAACATCGAGGGTGTGGTTGAGATGATGCTCGATGCGACGCAGAGCTATGACAAACCCTTGACTAAGGAAAGATTGTTCGGCTGGCATGCTTCGCTCTTTCCAACCGGATACAGCGGGATGCGCAAAATCAAGGTAGGAGCCTGGCGAGACGATGCGAAAGGGCCGATGCAGGTTGTCTCGGGTCCGATCGATCGCGAGCATGTGCATTTTGAAGCTCCCGCCGCCTTTCGACTGGAGAAGGAAATGACGGCCTTTCTCGACTGGTTCAACGGTGACGATTGTACGGATCTCGTCTTGCGGGCAGGTATCAGCCACCTTTGGTTCGTGACCATCCATCCTTTTGAAGACGGTAATGGGCGCATAGCGCGTGCCATCGCCGATATGACACTGGCTCGATCAGAGCAAAGCGCACAGCGTTTCTACAGTATGTCAGCGCAGATCCTGCAGGAGCGGAATGTCTACTACATGGCGCTGGAGGATGCACAAAAAGGAATGCTTGATATTACAGAGGGACTGGAATGGTTCCTGGACTGCCTGAGCCACGCTTTTGATGACGTGGAAGAGACACTTGCGACTGTGTTCAGGAAAGCCCGTTTCTGGCAATCTTGCTCCACCTTGTCGTTCAATGACCGTCAGCGGTTGATTCTCA
>CAIJOT010000208.1 GCA_903822335.1 uncultured delta proteobacterium | reverse complement strand
TTCTAACGTTCTACTGCGAGCCCATACCTCCAAAGTCTTTTTGTCTTCCTCAGAACATACTGGAACAGGTGGTTTTCTGGCCATAGTAATTGCCTCCCTGTTCAAACATTACCATATATCTACTAATAATGCAAGTAAGCATTAGCACCTGAATCAGTGGCACGTAATGTGCTTCAGTCTCAAAAAGTAAAAATAAAAAACAACAGTATATTGAATGGTTGGGAGTTCTAAATTACCCCAGCTTGCCCGAAGAACTTCTCGAATCTTGCGCAGAGATAATCTCCTGATGGCCATGTTTCACTCCTGGGTTTTTGCCCAGTGCTATAATGGCTCCAGTTTGGAGTATCAAGCGCTAATTAACGCCCCTCCCAAGGCGGCCGATTTGGAGCATATTACGCAAAAATGTTTTTCTTAGTAATTACTTTTTTTTTGTTAACTCCACTTATAGGAATTATAATGTTGGAAAATGGCGCACCAGTTGGCGCCATACTAGTCAATTTTGGAACTGGTTACAAGAATGGCGCATCAATTGCCTATGTGCTATACTTGATTGCAATATTGTTCTCTTTTTATCTTTCGAAAAAATTTATTAAATCTCTTATTGCTGCTAACTTTAAAGTGAAATTTCATTATAATAACGAAAATTTTTATAAATCATCCATAATTATATTAGCGTTAAATTCTATTTTTTTCTTAACGATATTCTATTTATTCGGTGGCTACCGGGTATTGTTTCTTGGTATGGAAAAAGCAGTATTTAGATCAACATTGGGTTTCTTTGGTAGTTTAGCGTACTCAGTGTCGTTCGTATTTGCACCAGTGCTATTATCATATCTTACTTTAATTTATTTAAATGCAAAAAAAAAGAGCATAACATTAATAATAGCAAATTATCTAATTGTTGTCTTAATAGGACTATGTTGGGGATTTAAAACGAGTGCATTATACGCTATCCTGCCGGGTTTATTGGTTGTATTTTGGAAATTGAATATATTAAAACTAATTTTATTATTGGTTTTTACCGGTTCAATGTTATATGGTACCGCGACCTATTTTCATCCAGAACTAGATATAAATTCTCTTTTTATGTTTCTTTTAGCAAGAATGACTATATTTCAAGGAGAGGTACCTTGGTATATTTGGGATAGGGTGATAATTGAAGACATTAATGTGAATTATTTTAAAACGCTATTAGCTGCTTTTGGCGGTAAAAGTCTTGAGTATATTGGAAATATTACAAGAGGTGCCAATGAGGAATGGATTAGTTACAATTATGGACTAATATTAGCTCAGTTATGTGGTTATGGTGATGCGGGAATTGAGACTGGGTCTGGTGTTACTGGAACAGTCTTTTCAGAAGGTCTTATTGCGTTGGGGCAGTATGGCTTTTGGGTTTTTGGTATTATTGCGGGAATTGTGATACGTGTTAGTTATGAATTAATTGATCTATCAATAAAAAAAAATAATTCATTTATGTATTCATTATTTAGTGTATATTTTGCGTTCTATGTTTTATCATGGTTGAGTAGCGGGGGAATTGTTTTTCTCTTTCATATATCTACCGTGGTAAACATTATTATATGCGTTTTTTTACTAGCTTTAGTAAGGTCGCTAAGTTCTGAAAATTTCAGACATAAAACTCAAAATAATAATTAAGGGTGTATGAATATAGCAATAATTCCCGAAGGGCCTATAGGTTTCGACGGAGAAAGCTATACAAATTCTGAAGGTGAAGGTTGGTACATTGACAGTCTCGCCAAGTATTTCGACATAATAGAAATATATGCTTATGCATTTCATAAATCCGATGCAGGATTCAGTACAACTTCATATTACAATTTTAAGTCTTCTAATATTAAAATTTTTGAACTACCATTATATCGAAATAGCAATGCAAGATTCTTAAGAAAGATTTTGCAGCTGACAAAAGTTACACTTGTATTTCTTAGAAATATGCGAAAATGGGATTTAATGTATTTATTTATCCCTGGGTACCCAAGCGCCATTGCCTATTTACTGAATCAAATTTTATTCAAGAAGCCCTATATAGTGTATGCTGCTTCGGACTGGAGCAAAGAGGAATCTGCTTTGATATACCATTGGAAAGGTATATGGGGGAGAATATTTTTTTCAGTATATCATAGAGTAAATTTAATAATCGAAAAACAAATTATTAAAAATGCAAATTTCGTTTTAGTAGCTGGCAGAAAGGCGTATGAAAGATATAAAAAATGGCAATTTGCGGTCTTCGAAACGGTACCTCGATTAAATTGGAACGCTATTCAAATCTATCATCGAGAAGATACATGTATTAAGAAGCCTACGGTCTTACTTTACGTCGGATACTTATATGCCCGTAAAGGTATAAATTTCTTAATTGAATCGCTATCAATATTAATAAAAAAAGGGTTTGGAGATGTGATATTAAAAATTGCCGGTGATGGTGAACAACGAGATTATCTTGAAAAATTAAGTTTTGATTTAGGCATTAAAGAAAATATCCATTTTCTTGGCTACCTACCCAATGGCCCTTTATTATTTAAGGAATATGAAGATGCGGACATCTTTGTTTTTCCTTCATTAGGAGAAGGGTTTCCACGTGTTCTATATGAAGCGATGTCACAATCACTCCCAATCGTCACAACTAATGTGGGTGGAATCCCGTATAAAATGAAGCATGAAGAAAATGCTTTGTTGGTTCCTCCCATGGATCCAAAAGCAATTGCCGACGCAGTGGAAAGGATCATGTCTGATGGAAATCTCAGGAGAAATCTGATAAGAAACGGACGTGAATTCATGCAGGAGCTAATTGAAAAGAACGACGGAGGAAAACAGTTTTACTCCCTTGTTAAGGAGCATTGCATTGCATATACTCCCAAACAGAAAGCGGTGAGGGGAGGCTGAGGTGTTTGTGCCAGAATTACAAACCCTGCCTCTTAATATATTCTTTAAACATGGCAGAATGGGTGCCCTAAACAGGGTATTAGGTAGAGACATTATAACATTCAGGTATGGCAGGGATGCAATATACTGGGGCCTCAGGCAACTGAATGTCAAGAAGGGGGAAAATGTCCTGATGCCTGCCTCTCTTTGTGATGTCATAATTCAACCATTTCTATCTTTGCAGATAAACATTAAGTATTATGGTTTGAATAGCTCACTTCACTACAATGTTGAAGAAATAACGGATAAAATAGATGATAAAACTCGTGCTGTATATGTAATCCATTATTTTGGTTTCCCTCAAGTAGATATTGAGAAGGTTGTAGAGCTCTGTAACAAAAGAGGGCTTTTTTTAATTGAAGATTGTGCCCATTCCTTCCTTGGCCAATATAAGGGAAAACCACTGGGAGATTACGGTCATATAAGTATTTTCAGTATAAGAAAGTTTCTTCCATTACCTGACGGCGGCTACTTGAAGATGAATAACTTTGTTCCCTCCATCCCTGTGAGACGTTCGAGAAATCCTCTATATCCTGCTTTTACTACCGCAAAGCTTTTGGTGAAGGATTTTGCTCTCAAAGGCATAATCCCGATTCAGCTAATGAGAGCCGTGTCGATATCGCGCGAAGATAAAAGTGTCTACGCGACCTCCAGCTTTGACTATGATATGTCTGATCTTAGCAAGTTTATCTTCAAAAGAGTGAAATTAAATGAAATGATTGCTAAACGAAGAGAGAATTACCAGCATTGGTTAAAGAATATTCATTATCTTCAAACTTTTGCTGTACTTTTCTCAGAACTTTATGATGGAATAGTCCCCTATAGTTTTCCCGTTATAGTTGAGAACAGAGATACACTTTTACAAAAGCTTAAAGCCAAAGGCGTTTTGCTCGAACCCACGTTGAATCCTCCTTTCTATGCCCTCCCCAATCTTCTGAATGGTAATGAGCAGTTCGCTGATGTCGAATTCCTTGCAGAACGGTTCTTAAGTCTGCCGGTGTACCAGTCTATTAATACAAAAATAATAGACAAACTTATTGATATTATTCACAAAATACTTTGAAAATAGAAGTAGTATCAACATTTGAAGATATTGTGGAAATGAGAGATGAATGGCGCCGACTCTTCCAAGAAACACAAACAAACAATATATTCCTTTCTTGGGAATGGACTTACCTATGGTGCAAGCATTTTCCTGAGAAGAGAAAACAATTACTCGTTCTTTTAATAAAGGATAACAACAAAAGAACGATAGGAATAGCACCTCTTATGAAAGTGGATGAAGGATTATTAAATCGTCCGATTATAAAGTTCTTGGGTGATGAAATGATGGCAGATTATATGGATTTTCTAATTTCCGATAATAACACGATTGAACCGATTCTTAGATTTCTATATAGAAAAGGTGACTGGGCAAGAATCGAACTGAAACGAATCCCAGAATATTCAGAAACTTTTTTAGCTATTAAAACTTTTTTAGTTAATTCTACAATTCCTTGGTCAATTGAAGTGGATTGTACAAGTCCATTTATTGATATAGAAGGGGATTGGAATGAGTATTATAACTCGCTTAGTAAAAGCTTAAAACAGGATATCAGGACTACTGTAAACAAATTAGGTCGGAGTGGTAAAATTCAGTATGAGAATCTCAATGAGGATAATATTAAGCAAGGACTAGAATCGTTATTTGAAATGCATAAAAGAAGACAGGAGAATAAAGTAGGTATAAGCATTTTTGAGTCAGAAAGAAACCAAGCGTTTTTTATTGATGTGGCGACAACATTTTTACGATTACAATGGACCGATATTTCGGTCCTTAAATTAAATGGGAAAATAATCTCGGCGGTATTTGCATTGAAGATAAAAGATGTCTTCTATTACTGGATTCCAAGTTTCGATCCTGATTATATAAAATACTCTCTTGGCAAACTGAGCATCTATATGTTACTTCAGCAGTGTTTTAAACTTGGATATAAACGTTTTGACTTTATGATAGGGGACGAAGAATATAAGCTAAGATGGACAAATAGAAGATTTAATAATTATTGTATAAAGATTTTCAAAACTAAATTTGGGAAACAGCTTGAAGGGTTTCGGTTGGACACAAAGCGATATCTGCGCTCTATTAAAAACGCTAGCCCCGAATTAAAGCGAATATGGGTTAAGCTTAGTAAGGGCAAGATTTTTAGAAACGATTAATTATTTGAATGAAAAAACGGTTAAAAACTACAATTGCCTATATCTGGAAGGAAATAGGCCGGCTTAAAAAGTTAGAAAGCCAAAAGCATGTTGTTCCCATTTTATATTATCATTCAGTCAGTTCTGAGCCTACTCATGGTCAACATAGGGTAACAGATACTAATTTTGAAGATCAAGTAAGATTTCTCACCTCAAACTACACTGTTATGCCCTTCAGTCAATTCATAGAGAACCTTAGAAATCAGGGTAAAATGACGAAGTGCGCTGTGGTTACTTTTGATGACGGATATCGAGATAACTATCAGTATGCGTATCCAATATTAAAGAAATATAGTTGCCCCGCAGCGATATTTATAGCTACAGGTTTTATTGAAAAAACTGTGACTCTTATAGAGGACGAGGAAATATTGGAACCTATGACATGGAAAGAGATTAATGAAATGAACATGAATGGATTGATATCTTTTGGTGCTCACGGCCATACACATAGAATACTCTCGCAAATTTCTCGTTATGAAGTTGAAGAAGAGATCAAGACTTCCAAGAATATGATTGAAGAAAATCTTGGCAAATCTATCAATATCTTTGCATATCCCAATGGACAGCCTTCCGACTTTAATCAGGAAATCATAAACGTGCTGAAAAACAACGGTTTCATTGCAGCGTGTTCAACGGTATGGGGGTCTACTCACTCATATGAAAATGCATTTGCGATTAGACGTATCATGGTTGAGAGGAGTGATAGTATTGATATTTTTAAGCTGAAGTTGATGGGTGCCTATGATTTCCTTTGCTATGTGAGCTGGATAAAGTTTGTCCTTCATAGAATGATGAAGGTAAAGGGCAATATCATACATAGAATCAAAACTTAGATAATTTGAAAAAACTTAACAATATACAATTCTGGATCATAATGCCTTTAGATGGCATTCTGATGTTTCTTAGCTATTTTCTAGCCTATTTTATCCATTATGATTTTTCGATTCCCCCTTTAGCGCTAGTTACTTTTAAAAAATCTTTTTTGGTGATTATTGCCTCAAAGTTAGCGATTTTTTTTCTATATAGAGTTTACAGTAGTATTCCTCGCTATATTGGAATGCTTGATTTAATAAAAACGATTAAGGCTAATGCCACTGCTTCCCTTCTCCTTATTTTTGTCGGACTGATTGTGCGCTTTGACTCGTTTAATACGATAAGCCTTCTTGTTACAGATGGTATCATCTCAGTACTTTTAATAGGCGGTCTACGAGCAACAGTGAGACTATCATTTTTGAAGGCTCAAAAGAAAGGTTATTTAGCGAAGACGAAGGCTATAGGCGGTCCAAAAAAAAGGATATTGATTTTGGGTGCAGGAGAAGCAGGAGAAAAAGTTGTTCGAGAGGTGCGAGATAATCCACGACTTAATTATGATATCTTGGGCTTCCTTGATGACGAAACAAGCAAGATTGGTCTCAGTATCCATGGAATTCCAGTTATTGGAATGATCGAGGAGATGCCTGATATTATTCGGTCATTAAAAATAGATGAAGTTATAATAGCAATACCTTCAGCTACTGGAAAACAAATGAGACGTATAGTTAACTTATGTAAAACTTGCAAGGTAGAATTCAGAACAATACCAACTATTGATGATATTGTGAAAGGGCGCGTTGCGATAAGCCGCTTGCGCCAGGTTACATATGAAGATATTCTTGGACGAATACCTGTTGTTTTAGATAGCAAGACAGTAGAGAACTTTATTCAGGGGAAGCGGATTCTTGTGACAGGTGCTGGTGGGTCAATAGGTTCGGAACTGTGTCGACAAATAATTGCTTTAAATCCATTATGTCTCATTCTTTGTGATAATTCAGAGAATAATCTTTTTTTTGTTGAAATAGACCTGAAAAGAGAAAAAAACTTGTTTGAGATACATCCTGTGCTGTCGGATATTAAGAACTATTATCAGATGAATTATGTTTTTAAGAAATACCGTCCTGATGTTGTTTTTCATGCTGCAGCATACAAGCATGTGCCTATGATGGAATTGAATCCATGGGAGGCTGTACATAACAATGTAGAAGGAACTCGAAATATACTCTCTTTATGTCGAGAGACTTACGTGGAAAGATTTGTACTAGTATCTACGGATAAAGCAGTACGACCTTCAAGTATTATGGGTGCTACTAAAAGAATTGCAGAACTTTTAACCCAATGGTTTTCTATAAATTCGAGTTCAACAAGGTTTATGGCAGTACGTTTTGGAAATGTTTTAGGAAGCAGTGGTTCGGTAATTCCATTGTTTAGGGAACAAATAGAACAAGGGGGCCCCGTTACAGTAACTCATCCAGAGGTTACTAGATACTTTATGACAATTTCAGAAGCAAGTCAGTTAATTCTGCAAGCAGGAGCCATGGGAGAAGGAGGTGAAATATTCATACTTGACATGGGAACACCGATTAAAATTGTTGATATGGCTCGTGACCTTATTGAACTTTCCGGTTTGAAGCCCGATGTAGATATTGAAATTAAATTTATTGGGCTTCGACCAGGTGAAAAGTTATACGAAGAACTTATTACGGCAGATGAAGGTATTGTAAAAACGTCACATGAGAAAATAATGGTTCTTAAAGACAAGAACTATGTGGATAATTCACTCTATATTAAGATAAATGAGCTTGTAAAATATGCTAGCAATTATGATTCAGAAAGTATTATAAAAAAACTGAAAGAAATTGTACCAGAATACAACCCTTATAATAAGTTTTTGATAAACTGAACCTCACATCAAGAATGTTCTCATAATTTTTTTGTAAAGATACTCAATGAAACCAATTGTAATACTTGACAAGTTAATGAATGGTTTCGATTCCCTTAGAGATCAGTGCGTTAGATCATTTGATACATTATCTTTGATAGAAGATTTTAAAAAAGCTAAGGCAATCTTTATTAAGCCTAATCTTACTAATCCGACTTATAAGGAAGGGGTTACCACGAGAAAAGAATTTGTAGAAGGTCTTGTTGCTGCCTTGAGACAGGTAAACAATACTACAAAGATTTATATAGGAGAGGGAGAGGGCGGGTACAATAGCTTTTCCATGACTGATGCCATGAAGGATATGGGATTCTATGAAATTGCAGAAACCTATCCGAATGTTGAAATCGTAAATCTTTCTTACTTGGCAACGAGGAAGATGGAATTGAAGGCAAACGGGAAGACCTATTCGTTAAATCTCCCGGAACTTTTTTTCAGCGAAATCGATTTTTCCATCTCATGTGCCCTCCCCAAAGTTCACTGCATGACGGGAATCACCCTCTCGTTCAAGAATCAATGGGGTTGCCTACCGGATACGATGCGTCTGAAAAATCATTATGTGTTTGATGAAATCATCAGTCAGGTCTGCGATATCCTCAAATTTCGCTATGCGTTCTTAGATGGGAAGTATGGTCTGGACAACAATGGTCCTATGATGGGCGACCCGGTAGAAGTGAATTGGTTTGTAGCCTCAAATTCATTGGGGGCTTTTGATCGGGTTGTGTCCGGCATGATGGGGTTTGATTGGCAACAGATTGGCCATTTGAAGATGGCAGAGAAATATGGATTCATGCCAACAGCAGATGAGATTAAAATCATTGGAGATCCTGATGCATTGAGAAGGAAATTCACGTTAAAACGCAATTTTTGGAATTATCCCGCTCTTGCGGCTTTTCACTCCAGAAAGCTGACGCACCTGTTTTATTTTTCCATGTGGGCGAAGTTGCTCCACGACGTAATGTACACCTTCAGAAAGAGACCCATTGAGCCATGAAGAAAATGATGAAAACCAAAGTATTAACCATCATAGGCACTCGCCCGGAAGCCATCAAGCTTGCACCCGTAGTGCTGGACCTGAAACGCCGACAAGATCTATTTGATTTTCCAGTATGTGTTACAGCCCAACACCGTGAGATGCTTGACCAAGTGCTTGCTCTTTTTGGCATTACACCGGATTATGACTTGGATATTATGTCGCCCGGGCAAACGCTGGCGCAAGTGACAGCGCGCGCGATGGAAGGGCTTGAAGAGGTTGTTTCCCAGGAAAAGCCCGATGTAATTTTGGTGCAGGGTGATACGACCACGGCATTTTGCGGTGCATTGACCGGGTATTATCATCAGATCAAGGTCGGCCATGTAGAGGCCGGATTGCGAACGGGAAACAAGTATGCACCCTTCCCCGAAGAGATCAATCGATGCTTGGTGGGGCGTATTGCCGATTTACACTTTGCACCGACCGAACAGGCCAGACAGACATTACTAAATGAAGGCGTAGCGGACCCAAGTGTGTTCGTGACAGGCAACACGGTGATTGATGCACTCCTATGGGTGCGGGAGCGTGTGCGAGCCGCTCCACCTGAATTACCAAAGGGGTTGTTCGAAGCAGTAACAGGGCAACAGATCATCCTCGTTACGGGCCACCGGCGAGAGAGTTTTGGCGACGGTTTTGACGCTATCTGCCATGCGATCCGGGAGATTGCAGATAGTTTTGTGAATGTCGCATTTGTTTATCCTGTACATCTCAATCCAAATGTTAGGGAACCAGTCAATCGAATCTTGGGGGGACATCCTCGCATTTATCTGATTGAACCACTGGCCTACGGGCCTTTTGTCTGGCTTATGGATCATGCTACAATTGTGCTAACGGACTCGGGCGGGGTTCAGGAAGAAGCGCCATCTCTGGGCAAGCCTGTTTTGGTGATGCGCGAAACGACCGAACGACCGGAAGGTATCACCGCTGGCAATGCGCTTTTGGTTGGTGTTCAGACGGAACGGATTGTGGATGGGCTCAGGCTATTGCTATGCGATTCCGAAAGACGCGCAATGATGGTGGCCGTGAATAATCCTTATGGTGATGGACTGGCGGCTCAGAGAATCGTAAATGTTCTATTGAAAATGGAATAAAAGATTCAAAAATCAACAAACGAGGTAAATGTATGGCTAAAGTTCTAATTACAGGTGGCAGGGGTTTTATCGGTACGAATCTCACAAACGAACTTCGCTCGCGCGGGCATGATGTCTGGACATGCGACATTATACAGGGTGAAGATCCGCAGCATCTCAAAGCAGATACAGGCGTGTATCAGCAGATGGATTCGATTTTCAGACAACACAAGTTTGAGTACGTCTATCACCTGGCTGCAGAGTACGGGCGTTGGAATGGTGAGGATCATTATGAAAACCTCTGGAGGACAAATACCATAGGAACCAAGAATATGCTCAGATTACAGGAGCAACACCGCTTTAAGATGATTTTTTTCTCCAGTGCGGAGGTTTATGGAGATTATGATGGTTTAATGTCGGAAGATGTTATGGAGCGGATTCCAATAAAGCAAATGAATGATTATGCCATTACAAAATGGGCAGGGGAGCTTCAATGTTTAAACCATGCTGCTATGTTTGGGGTCGAAGTTGTTCGAGTTCGCCCTGTCGGTTGCTATGGTCCACATGAGTATTACAGCAGATATAGAGGGGTTATCCCCATTTTTGTATACCACTGTCTGATGAACAAGCCCTTCACTGTGTACAAAGGTCACAAGAGGATATTTGACTATGTAGAAGATACATGCAGGACTTTTGCAAACATTGTCGATAATTTTATTCCAGGCGAAGTCTACAATATTGGTAGCAAAGAGGATTGGGCAATCAATATCGAGGAACTTGCTGATATCGTATTAAAAGAAACCGGTGCCAGACCAAGCCTGGTTGAATATAAAGGTGAAGAAGGATTTACGACGAGGGTCAAGATGGTGGATTTTTCAAAGTCGAGAAGAGACTTAAAGCATGATCCGAAGATAGATATTCATGAAGGTATTCGTAAATATGTGGCTTGGGCGAGGAAGGTGTATTGCGCAGAGGGCAGAACGTGAAGCGCAAGGAGCAGAGAGCATAGCGCATGGGTGCATAAGGCAAAGCGCTAAGAGTATGGAACAAAGTGTAAAACTTAAAGCGTAAAGCAAAACACAAATGGCTAAGTTTAGATTTCAGGATTTGAAGATTTGGCAACAAGCTATTGAAATTGCAGATGAATTATTTGACATCGCTGATGAACTTGAACAGAAAAAGCTTTACAGATTTGCAGAGCAAATTCGTGGAAGCGGGTTATCCATGTCGAATAATATCGCAGAGGGTTCTGGTTCTTCTTCAAAAAAGGAGTTTATACAATTTCTCAATATTGCAAAACGTTCGACTTTTGAGAACGCAAACATCCTTATTGTCTTAAACAGGAGAAATCTACTTGAAAGAGAGAAGCTATCGAGACTCCTTGATAAGCTTGACCATCTTTGTCGTCAAATTAGCAGTTTTCAACGGTCATTAACGAAAATTAATTAACGCTTTGCGCTATGCGTTTTGCGACTGAAAGGAGAGAAATGGAAGATTACAAGAAACATTATGAAGGCAAAATAGTTTTAATAACAGGGGGAGCAGGGGCGATAGGATCGAATCTCACAAGGGCTATTGCTGAGCTTAACGCAAGGATGGTCATTGTTTTTGATAATATGTCGGCAGCCTACGAATGGAACATCCCATCGTTGCCGAATGTTCTGTTCGTAAAAGGATCGGTGACGGATGAGATTGCATTAAAGCGTGTTTTTGCGCTTAAGCCGGATATTATGTATCATCTGGCAGCATTTTTTGCTAATCAGAATTCTGTTGATTTTCCCCAACATGATTTAATGACTAATGGTTTGGGAACATTGCTTGTCTATCAATACGCCCAAATGTGTGGAACCGAAAAGCTTATATATGCTTCTTCAGGTTGCTCAATATATGGTTCGGCGGCCCCATTGCCTTTGAAAGAAGATTTTATGTCCATGCATCTTACTACCCCTTATCAGATAACGAAAATGCTGGGCGAGTTATACGCAAACTTTTTTTACCATCACTATGGACTTCCAATAGTTAAAACGAGGTTTTTCAATTCCTATGGGCCGGGTGAGGTGCCGGGGCAGTATCGAAATGTAATACCGAACTTTATATTTCGGGCACTTTCCGGATTGCCGTTACCTTTTACCGGAAGCGGAGATGAAACACGTGATTTTACTTATGTTATGGATATTGTAGATGCTTTACTAAGGGCCGGTTATTATAAGCAGGCAATCGGTCAGGAAATGAATATTGCATCTGGAGAAGAGATTAACATTCTTAAAATGGCGGAAAGGATTAATGAGATTACCGGTAACAAAGCAGGAATTGTACGCGCAGAAAGACGTGTATGGGATACAAAGAAAAGGTTACTTGCATCAATTGATAGGGCAAAAAACTTATTGGGTTATGAACCTAAAATGGATTTTAAGCAGGGGCTTGCCAATACGATCAACTGGTTTCGAGAACATTGGGATGAAATCCAACGTGACGCCGAGTTTCCGCCAGGTATGTCGGCAGCGGCTTTTGGAGTAACTGTAAAAAACTAAAGATGCGAAACAAGGTTTGGGTCATCTCTGAAGTGTATTATCCTGATGAACAGGGAACTGCTTATTATATGACGAAATTAGCTGAAGGGCTTGCTCAATATTTCGATGTCAATGTTCTATGTGGTTATCCTACTGTTACAGCTCGTGGGAAAGCTGTACCAAAAAAAGAAATACATAATGGTGTACAAGTTGAACGTTGTCGAGGCACAACGTTCAATAAAGATTTTTTTGTATTAAGATTGGTAAACTTGTTTACAAATGGTTTCTCTGTGTTTTTTAAAGCATTATTAAAGATCAAAAATAGAGATATAGTTCTCGTAGTTACAGGACCTCATATATTGCATTTTTTAGGTAAATTAGCTTGTTATATTCGAAGCGCAAAGTGCATATTGCGTGTTGATGATGTATATCCAGAAGCTCTAATTGCAACAGGGGTATTGAATGAAAAAAGTTTAGTTGCTCGAATCTTATTTTATATGAATCAGGTTCTGTACCGTAGTATGAACCAGATAGTTGTTCTTGGTCGTGATATGAAACAATTGGCAATAAATAAACTCAATAGTTCTAAGGTAGACGTTACAATTATTCCAAATTGGGCAGATATAGACCAAGTTTATCCACAATCTAAAAAGAATAACTTATTGCTAAAAGAACTTGGGCTAATTGAAAAGTTTGTTGTTCAATGCGCTGGGAATATGGGACGTGCCCAAGGGATAGAGAATATGTTTGATGCAATTGAACTCTTGAGAAATGAAAAGAATATTCATTTTTTGTTTATAGGTGGGGGTATTAAACGAGATTGGATGCAAAATGAAGTGAAGAGAAAGGGGTTAACAAACGTGACAATCTTAGATCAACGTTCACGTTCTGACCAGCGGAATTTTCTTAATGCCTGCGATATAGCAATGGCATCTTTATTGCCAAGGATGACTGGTGCTGGTGTACCAAGTCGTATGTATAATGTTATGGCTGCAGGAAAACCAATTATTGCAGTTGCAGGGTCAGATTCTGAATTACCAATGGTTGTTAAAGAAGAGCAGGTTGGATGGATTGTCCCGCCCGATGAACCTGACAAACTGGTTCAAGCAATTCATGAAGCACTTTCAAGCCCAGCAAGACTATTGAAAATGGGTGAGCGTGCTAGATTGGTAGTAGAAAAAAAATATTGCCCATATAAGGTTATAAATGAATATCGTAATGTAATTAACACTCTTAATAAGATTTAGCATGACAGATTTCAACAATAAGACATTGTAATATGTTGAAGTATATTCAAAAAAAGAAGTTATTATTGCTGGCAGGGGATATGTTTCTGATTTATTGCGCATATCTTTTATCGCCAATAATCAGGTTTCAGATATTCTTTTTTGAACCTCTCGAAGGATTGGGAGGATTTTCTATAATTCTTTGTATTTACCTGTTTTGCTTTTACATAGCAGATCTTTATAACCTTGATGTAAGGGTTAAAGCCCCTCGATACATCTTCAATTTTTTCTTAGCTAATGTTTTTTCAGCAGGTTTAGGGCTCTTTATGTTTTTCTTTTTTCCTTTTATTGGATTTGGAAGAGGGATTTTTGCTATCACCGTGCTTATAACCTTATTTTTTACTTACACCTGGCGAATCTTTTTTGAATTAGTATTTGCAAAATTTTTAAAAAGGAAACAGACAATAATTATTGTTGGAGCAGGCAAGACAGGAAAGGAGATTTATAAAGTTATTAAAGATGACCCCACTTATAAGGTTTTAGGTTTTATTGATGATAATGCCGAAAGGTTAGAGGCACCTTATTATCTAAAAATTCTTGGCGATTATATGGCACTCGATAAAATTACAAATAACGAGAGAATAGACCAGATCGTAATAGCGATAAAAGACATTAAAAATAAGGAGCTATTTAAGAAAATACTGAACCTTAAAATAAGAGGAGTGCAGGTATATGATGTGCCATCCTTTTATGAGGAAAATCTTGGGAAGTTACACGTTGAATATTTAAGTGACTCATGGTTGATGAACATACCAATCCATGGAGTGAGAAGAAATATTTACAACACAAGAATAAAGAGGGTAATCGGCACCATACTTTCACTAATAGTTTTGTTTATAACCCTGCCTGTAATTCTTTTAACGATTATAGCAATTAAGATGGATTCAAAAGGACCGGTCTTGTTCAAACAGGAGAGGATTGGTCTTAATGGAATACCTTTCGAGATGGTGAAATTCAGAACTATGAAAGTAGGAATGGAGAAAGATAGAACGTTTGCTGGAAAAAAGGACGATCCGAGAATAACCCAGGTTGGAAGAATTATCCGTTTTTTCAGAATTGACGAGTTGCCTGAATTCTGGAATGTCTTAAGAGGCGATATGAACATCTTTGGACCGAGAGCGTTAATGAAGGAAGAAGTAGAAGAATTTGAACAAAAAATTCCATATTTTTCGCTGCGGCATTTTGTAAGACCTGGGATTACCGGCTGGGCGCAGGTCAATTACCCGCATGGAGCAACCGTTGAAGATGCACTTGAGAAATTGAAATACGACCTCTTCTACATCAAGAATCTCTCCCCCTTCTTGGACTTCCATATTTTCCTTCGTACCATACGTGTGGTGCTCTTTGGCAAAGGCGCACGATAACGACCCCACCCGATTAAATTCTCGCTTTCGTAGGAAAGTGAGAAAGTCTATAAATACTTCCACGAGGTGCGACGAATGGTGAAAAAGACATGCTTTCTGTTATCCGCTTTACTTATAGGGATAATCTATAGCTCTTCTGCCCTTGCTATTGACTCAGAGGTCACCCGTAAAACCCTTGCTGGTCTGAAAGGGGTTTATGTGGCAGTAGAAAATCTGCAGCCAAACATCAAGAAGTACGCCTCCAGGTTCAACCTCACCAAAGAGCAGCTGCAGATTGATGTAGAGCAGAGACTGAAAAAGGCAGGTATTGTGGTTCTGAATGCAGAGCAATGGCTCAAAACCCTTGGCAGACCCATGCTCTATGTGAATGTGAATACCCACGAGTATGAAAAGTACTGGTACTCATACACGATAAAGTTGGATCTCCAGCAAATCGTTATGCTGGAAACAAACCCCAAGGTGAAGACCTTTGCCACAACCTGGGAGATTGACATGACGGGTATCGCCAATATTGGGACACTGGACTGCATACGGGCGAATGTCGGTCTTTTGGTCGATCGTTTTATCCATGCCCATAGTTCCGTGAATTTAAAGAAACAATGAGTACCCACCGAAGTCGCCGAGGGAGAATTATTTCAGGGTAAATTATGAGGGAACAAAAAATATACTGAATTTTCTTGATAAAGACAGGCTCAAACAGATTGTTTTTCTCAGCACGGTGTCGGTATATGGAGATATATCAAACAATATGGCACCGGATGAAGACACACCGGCTAATCCAGAAGATTTTTATGGTGAGAGCAAATTGGCTGCGGAAAATGAGATTAAGGAGTTTTCTGAAAAATATCATATACCTTATACGATTTTTAGATTGGTCCCCGTATATGGGGACTTTTTTTACTGAATCTCAACAAAAGGATATATTTGCCCGGAAAGATGGTTTTTTATAAAATAGGTTCTGGGGAGCAATGCCTATCGCTTGTTTCAGTAAATAATGTTGTAGATATTGTTGCTACGTGCATAAATAACCCATTGTTTTTTAACGAGACTTTTATTGTGAAAGATGTGGAGGACTGTTCAATTAATAGGATAATATCGACTTTCAAAGATATATATTTAGAGCATAGGAAACCTGTTTTTCAAATACCCTTGTGCATTCCTGGGACAGTTTTTAAGTTACTGGGTCTTGTTATGCCGGAAAAAGCCAAGTTTTATGAATATCAATTGAAGAAGATTGCTGATGACAATATTTACTCAGGGTCAAGATTGCTTACAACAGGGATTCAGTTGAAATGGAACCTGGGAAATACAGTAAATAAAACAGTAGAGTGAGTTGAGTAAGTAAGTAGAGTAAGTGAGTGAGTTGAGTGGATGAAACAGTTGAGTGAGTAGAGTAAGTGAATAAGTTGAAAGACAAGGCGTTTTTTTGCCGCCCGCTACGCTCGATAAAGACGGATAAGGGCGGATAAGGGCGGATGAAGATATTGAGTCTGTGGACAGTATTGTGATAAACCGTCAATACAGTCCACACTTCATGCCCTTGCAGGGCAGAAGTATAATTTACCCGCAAGGTTGCGGGTTATGGCAAAGAGCTTGGTAAAAGAGAAAAGAAAGGGGGCAGCTCCCGATTTATTCAGCCTTCCATCCTTAGAATGTCATGGGTGCCGATCCGGCGGAAGAGTACCTTTCCCTCAGCAAACTGGAAAGTGAAGCGGTAGTTCATGGTCACGGAACCTTCCCATCGATCTGCGGTCCCGACGAGTCTTTTGACCCGGAGGGAAGGGTGACGAGGATTGCCGAGAAAAAAGGGGAGTTTTATCTCGAAGATTTCCTGGATGTCTTTCGACAGGGTTCGGTAGTCCTTCCGGAACCGACTGCTGAATTCATAACCGATTATTTTTTCAACCATTCCATGCCTTCTTCCGCCTTCTGGAACGTTGGAGACACCTCGCCCCTTTCGACCTCGCCATCCACCTCTTTTTCCGCCTCCTGCCATTCCTTCGTCCAGTACCATCCCTGGGAAGGATCGATCAGCTTTCTCGGCTTCAAGGCGATATGATCCCCTTCCAGCAGAGCCTCGATGTAATCACCCGCTTCCAGACCAAGCGTTGCCATGAATTTCCTGGGGATGCGAATCTGTCCCTGTGGGCTGATCTTCATAACCGTTGTCATACAACCTCCATAATTAAACATTTAAACATTGTTACAAAACATAATATAAATCTTTTGCCTTGTCAAGCGTTTAGATAATAAAAAAAGAGGACAGCTCCCGAAATATGATTTAGAGACTGGATGGAGAGAAACAGTGAGTGAGGCAGTAGAGACAGCGAAACAGTAAGTGAAACAGCTGGGGCAGTTGAGTAAGTAGAGTAAGTAAGTTGAGTGGATGAAACAGTTGAGTGAGTAAAGTAAGTGAGTAAAACAGTTGAGTGTTGAGTTAAAAGATGCTTGCAGATGAAAATCAAAATGCCCTGTCTCTCGCCCGTTCACTACGTTTACTTGAGCCCGCAGAGTTCGCCCCAGTGAAATAGAGTAGCAAATACATTGCACGGGGCAGGCAGAGAAAGGCGAGATATGCTGGTGACCAGAATTGTGAGAAAGCTCAATTCTGCTCACACTTCATGCCCTTTGCAGGGCAGAAGTAAAAATTTTACCCGCAAAGAAATATATCTTCTCTGTGCCCTGTTGCTCAAAATTAGCTTGATATTCAGCCAATGAACCGTTACTATATTGCATATTAAATATGAGAGGGATTACAATGGACAGTACAATAACTTTAAGAGGTATTGTAAAGAGCAGAAAGATGATAGAAGTACAAGATGGAAGGCTCAATGACTGGCTTAATCAGGAAGTTACATTAACGATTAAAAAGAGTAAACATCTGAAGGCTGTGACAGAAATGCTGGATGAGATGAGGGAAGGTCAAAATATCGGTTATAAAAGAATCGAGCGTACTCAACTTTACAGAGTATAATTTTGAGCGTTTTTATCGACACCAACATCCTGATTTATTCGTTTGACCGTCTTGATGAAGTGAAACATCAAATAGCGGTTGATTTATTGACCGAACTTGTGGAGAAAAACGAGATTATCTTTAGCACCCAAGTGATTAACGAGTTTATTGTAGTAATGACGAGCAAGGTAACGTACCCCCTCAGTCTGGAAACGGTTGAATTACACATTAATAAATTCAGTCAAGTCTTTAATATCCGTCCAATACAAATGACAGATTGCACAAAAGCGCTTTCGATCTTGAAACGATACGGGTTTAATTATTGGGATTCTCTCATCGTGGCCGCTGCACTGAAATCCGGCTGTTCAACACTCTACACCGAAGATATGCAGGATGGACAAATAATCGAAAAGAAACTCAAGATTATAAATCCTTTTCTTAAATAAGTCGATACCGCTGCAAGTCAAGGGCCTGTAGTAAGGGGCGAAGAACAGTGAAAAATACTCCACACTTTCCATGGGCAATGAAAGCAGGGCAAGAGGGTTGTAATTATACGTTTTCCCATCAGGATAGTGATTTTCATGTTAAAGATACTCAATGGAATAATGAGGATTTTCGGCAGGAAAGATTTTTTCAATGCTTCTTCGATAAAAAAGCTTGTAACCAACAATGTCTTTGATATTTCCAAAGCAAGGAAAATATTGAACTATGAGCCTCGATATGATTTGGCAGAAGGATTAAAAAGAACGTACAACGTACAAAGGCAGTTGAGTAAGTAGAGTAAGTGAGTAAGTAAGTTGAAAGGCAATTGCGGATGAAAATCAAAATGCCTTGTCTCTCGCAGAGACGCAGAGTTCGCCCCGGTGAAATAGATACATAATTCATTTCACAGGGCAGGCAGAGAAAGGCGAGATATGCGGGTTTGCCTGCCTGTGGCAGACAAGCCGGGATGAATCTTTCTCCCATACCGGCGACGATATTCCGAGATCCCATTCTTCTTGACTTGAGTAGACAATAATGATATAAATTGTTCACTTCGATGGACAATAAACGATGAACACCGAAATCATCAAGAAAATCATAGCAGAATGGCTTGGAGACAAGGTCTTCCCGCCTCTGGTAAAAAGGGACGTGCCGGATTTGGTCCTGGAGCGGGCGTCGGAAATCATCGCCGTGGCCGGTCCGAGACGGGCAGGAAAAACCTGCTACATGTATCAACTGATCCAGGATCTCCTGGCGCAGGGAAACTGGAGCCGGGAAGATATCCTGTTTGTCGATTTCGAAGACTACCGCCTTACGGATTTCACCGCCGCCGACACGGACGCCCTGCTCACCGCCTTCCAACAGGTCGCGGGAAAAGCGCCGACCTTTCTCTTTTTCGACGAAATCCAGCAGTTGCCCGGTTGGAGCCGCGTCCTGAGGACCCTCCACAATCAGAACCGCTACCGTATCGTCGTTACGGGCAGCAACGCCGACCTCCTGGAACGGGAAATGGTGACGGAACTGCGCGGCCGGTGCCGAAACATCCTCATGATGCCCTTTTCCTTCCCGGAATTCCTTCGCTTTCACGGCATCCCCGATGACGAGCGGACCCTGTTAACGCCGGCCAGAGGGCGGGTACTGAAGGCCTTCGAACAATACTTGAAAGAGGGCGGATTTCCGGAAGTCGTCAAGAAGGAAACCGTCCTGGAAAAACGTGAACTCCTTCAGACCTATTATCGGACGATCTTTTACCGGGACATCCTGGAACGCTACAACATCAAGGCCAAAACCCTTCTGGAAGCCGTCATGCGCTACAGCCTGAACACCTTC
>CAIJOT010000207.1 GCA_903822335.1 uncultured delta proteobacterium | reverse complement strand
TTGCGACCCTCTGTTGTTCGCCTCCAGATAATTGAGAAGGTTTGTTATGTCTTCTTTCTATAAGGCCAAACCTTTCAAAGAGATGTTTTGCTTTCTCTCGCGGATGTTTTATCTGTTTTTTCGAATAGATTATCGGGATCATCACATTTTCAATCGCATTCAGATAGGGGAGCAAGAAAAACTGCTGAAATACAAAACCGATATGCATGTTTCTCATAGTGGCAAGCATCTCATCGTCAAGACCATCAATACCAGTATCCATAAACAGATATTCGCCCTCGGTCTGTTTATCAAGGAGACCTACGATATTCATCAGGGTGGTTTTGCCTGACCCCGAAACACCCATGAGGATAACAAATTCACCCTTGCCGATTTCAAGGTTTATACCTTTGAGAATGGTCAGCTCCCGCTCTCCTATGAAATAACTCTTCTTAATGTTTTTAAGGGTAATCACTTTTTGGGGCCCGGCGAGACGGTTGGTGAAGCCTTTTTTACAGCGGTTATAACGATGCGTTCCCCCTCGGCGAGACCTGAGACAATTTCTGTAAAGCTGTCATCCCTTATGCCAAGAGCTACCTCCCTGCGTTCCTGCTTCTCCTTCCCTCTGACATATACCATGTTCTTCCCTTCCTCGAACCTTACCGCACCGTTTGGCACTATAAGCACATCCGTCTTTTCTTCTACGATAATCCGCACATGGGTTGTCATTTCTGGTCTGAGAAGTGCCGTATCTTTCGGGTCTATCTTTACAATGGCGAGATAGTATACTATGTTATCCTTTATTTCAGGCTGGGGATAAATCGTGTGAATTTTTCCATAGAATCTTTTATCCCGATACGTATCCACCCAATGCTCTACCTTCATCCCTGGTTTAGTCCTTCCTATATCTGTTTCATCAACATATATCCACATCTCGAGTTTACTTGGGTCTATGATAGTTATCAGAATCGCCGCAGAAAGACCTGAAACTACCGTTTCACCTTCCTGGGTCGTGACCGCTGATACATATCCCGAAATCGGGGCGTATATCTTCGTGTAGCTCAACGAGACTTCAAGGGCTTTAAGTTTTTCAACCGCTTCCTTCACCTTGGCCTTTCCCAGTTCCATCTGTGCGAATGTGACACCCATCTCCCTCTTAGCAATGTCCACACTATCTTTTGTAGTAAACTCTTTCTCCAGCAGGCGTACCTCTCTCTCATAGTTCAATTTACTATAGTTATACTGTGCCTCTTTGGCTTCCAGATCCCGTTTCTGCTCTTCAATTAATGCTTCTGTATTCCTGATATTGGCCTGGATCTCACGATCATCAATCCTGGCTATAAGTTCGCTTTTCTTCGTCGAATCGCCCACCTGGTATGGAAGATAGATGAGTGTTCCTGTAGCCCTCGTACCTACATTTACTTTCGCACCTACCTGGGTCTTGATGATGCCTGTCTGCTCCGTAAAATATGTTACATTCCCTCTTTTTGTTACAAAAAGTTCCCCTGTTTTTTCTGTTTTCCCTTTTCTGCCAGTCAAATAAAAGGCTAAAATTCCTATTATAACCACCACAACAATTCCTAAAATGATATACCTTTTCTTCATATCACTCCCATCCTGTAGAGCTATTAGCAAACATGTTCTTATTCCACATTTATATAGGCAACCTTTTCGAGATTAGACAGAGCAGTATTTGCTTTATAAATCGAGCTTGTAAGGTTTTCTTTTGCCTTTGCAAGATCCTTCTCGCTCTGCAGTAGTGTCAAAATATCGCCTTTACCTACTTTGTACTCACCAAAAGCTTGGTTAAAGTTTGAAATCGCCTCTCTTACCAGCTCTCTATACATTCTTACACTTTCCATGCTGAGTTCGTAATCCTTAAATGTATTGGTTATATCGAGCCTCACAGTACGTTTTATCTCCTCAAGTCTCTGTTTTGCTGCATTCACATCACTCAATGCACCCATCACATTGTAGTATCTTCCTGTTCCATCAAAAAGCGGGAAGGTAAAATTCACCAGGAATGCATCTGATTTGCCTTCAGGAAAAAAATGTTTATCCTGTCTCGTTTGTTGGAGTTCTGCATCAATTTTAGGAAACCAGCTGCTTTTCTTCTCCCTGTATACCATATTTAACCTCTCCACTTCCTTAACCTGAGAGGAAATATCCGGTTTTATCTTTATTGCCCTTTCTATGAGATCCTCACAATCGCTCTTGAATTGAGGTTCTCCAAGCGCTCCTTCTATGTCTTGTTTCTCACCAGGTTCCAACAGTAATAGTGACTTAACTTCTTCGAGTGCTTTCTCGTAATCCTTTGTGGCTGCATAAAGTTCAATCTTTGCTGTTGTCATATTAACCTCTGCCTGAAGGATATCACTCTTTTTTGATACCCCCTCTTCATATCTCGCCTTTGTGAGCCCATAAATCTTTTCCGTTATTGCATAAGCTTCCCTTCTATCTTCAACAATAAACTTTTTACCCAGAGCAGTGTAAAAGGCATTTTTTATACTGAACAGAACATCAACCCGTATCCCCTTGAACCGTTCTTTTTCTCTCTCAACAAGAGAAAACCCCTCTTTTCGTTTTGCATACCGTTCCCCGCCATCAAAGAGTCTGTATGAAATAGTGCCTGCAAATGTGTATGCATCCTTCACACCTTGCATCTGGGTAGAGCTGGAAGTAGAAGTATTACCCAGATATGTGGAACCAGACAGAGACCGCATATATGAACTTTGAAGGTCAACCCTTGGCAGGTAAGGGTCTATAGTAGATATGTATGAAAATTCTGACTTTTTTACTACCTCTTTTTGCTCTTTTAAAATGTATGAAACTTCAATGGCCCTTTTGATCGCTTCATCGAGGGTTATAGAAAATGCTGTGTTTGATAAAAACGATACAATGACAAAACAAAACGGGATTATCTTCATAGTGGTTGATATTGAATAAAACCGGTGAAAAGATAATTTGTTGTCGATTTTTTGTCTCAAAATATCCTCAAAATAGATTGTTATATTCTATGTACATTTCCCTGATTGGTCAATAAAAATCAAATTTGGTATGCTGTTTTGAGTTTGTAAAATTAGGTCATTTTTTACGGGATAGGTTTTCCAATTGTGGCAGGAGACCTCACCGTGGCATTACCCTGGCTATCTGCCCTTCCAAGGGTATCAGTATCTTTACGGGTAGTCTCACCAGTTTTACCTGTATCTTCGGAAACGCTCAGTTCCTGGCTAATTTTGCTTGCCCGAGACGCTTTTTCTTTTTCCATATTCGACCGTTCTGCCGGTGTTAAGTTTTCATATGACTCTAAGGGAATACATTTATATAGATTATCGGTAACTCTGTCCGTAAGGATGACAACACCATTCTTGTTTATGCACTTATAGATGGTCCCCCCATTCACCTCAAGGGGCAAAAAAATAGTACAGGATATTAAAAAGAAAGCAGCAACGATACTATGAATCATGTTTTCCAAATCCTCCTTGCATCATTCTACTATACTATAAATTCCCTAATGACTACCAATAATCTATTTAAAGCCTTTTTACCTTGAGAAAAAATGCCGAGGAACGGAATTGAACCACTGGTACAGGGATTTTCAGTCCGATCTCGGCATAAAATCCAACCCCTTGCTTTTTGTTTATTTTACTTGCAATCCCTTGAGCTGTCAAGGAAACTAAATTCCATCCTATATTCAATGATTTGATAATAAGATTTTTCATTTGCAAAATAATTAATATTGCGGGAAAATAGATAATACATTGTGGGGTGGACATTTAACCTTTCGTTCGTATTCGACGTGTATAGTTTCCATGTTGACGAGGGGAAGTGAAAATTGATAATGGAAGATGTGACCCTGATAGTTTTCTTATAATGTTGAGCCATCCATTTTTTACAGGCATTATAAGACATAACCTTCTTAAATGATGGGTATGGAATTTTGTTGACTTTGAGGAATATAAAATCTTATAAATTTTTAAGTATTCAAAACATTTCGAGGTGAAACGATGAACGAAGAGGACTTTATTAAGTTTGTAGAAGAACAGTTTTACAAATTCATAAAGGATAGCGAAAACAGGAATATTAAGAAATTCTCAATCTATAAACCAATTTTGATGAATAAAGTATGGGTATCAAAACCCTCTGGTAAAGAAATTATTCCTGTAGTAGAAAAAGGCTTTGGTCTCAGTTTATTAAAGTATTTTACTGAAAAACCAAATTATTATCACGTAGGCGGCATAAGATATGCTCCGTGCAATATGGTCGTAGGTATCCAGAAAGTTGTAGAGGTTCCAAATAGAGTGCCAAGAACTCAAAATTTGGAGTCTGTTTTCAAGGATATGGACAATCACTTGCCGCCTTCTGAAGCGGTTTTAGTCTTAACAACAGGTAATGATTTCGTTATTGATTCGCCTTTCTGCCTAATAAGAAGCGATTTTCACAAAGCAACAGAGTACGCTTTTGACTTAAGTAGAGGAGTTATTGATGAAGATATTTTTAAATCCGCTGGAGATCTTAAAGGCAAACCAATAGAGGAAGCAATTTCTCAAACACTAATTCTATACTCCAAAACCTGGGGTTTTAGAATTTAGTATGTTTTCTGGAAAGCGGTTTTTTATTATTCCACGATAATCAAAAATATCAAGAAGTCAATACTGTAAATCCTTGTATTTCAGGCATTTCAAGACAAAAAGAAATGCCGAGGAACGGAATTGAACCGCTGACACGGGGATTTTCAGTCCCCTGCTCTACCGACTGAGCTACCTCGGCATTCTGCTTATTTAAAACATAACTAATTATTGTATGTCAAGATATTCATTTTGTTTGCTAATTGCCTTATAAATCAATCAGTTAAAACCCTTTGACATTCAGTGCACTGTATGTTAACAAATTCTATTATGTCAGAAACTTATACAAAACCTTTTAAGGGTATAATATTCAATAAGGAAAAAACTGATGACATAGCTTCATGCGTCTGCCCACCCTATGATGTTGTTTCGAGTGTACGAACTTACTACTTAAGAAGTCTATTTAATGCCATTAGATTAGAGCTCCCTATGTCCCTCCCCTCTATGGATAAATACACTGTTGCCAAACAGGTAATGGATGAATGGTTACAAAAAAAGATACTCATTACAGATGATAGGGAGACAATCTATATATATGAACAGGAATTTGAAATTGAGCAAACTTCCTATATGAGAAGGGGTTTTATTGCCCTCAATAAACTTGAACAAAAACGTATCCTAACCCATGAGCAAACAAGGAAAAAAGCGAAGGAAGACAGGGAACGGCTTATCGCTAAACTAAAAACCTTCACGAGCCTTATCTTTGGACTTTACGAAGACAAAAACCTGGAGGTTGAGAATATCCTCATTGGTTCTAAAAAAGACAAACTTTATGATTTTATTGATGAACAATCTATACGAAACAGATTCTACAGAATGACCGATGCAGAGGAGATAAAAAAACTGGTACTCCTTATGGAAGAAAAGAACATATATATAGCCGATGGGCATCATAGGCTGGATGTTTCTTACAAGCTTAATATTCCATACATACCCATGTACATAACCAACATGTATTCAAAAGGCATCGTGATCTTCCCTTACCACAGAATCATAAAATTTAAACGGAATAGAGGCCTAAATGCATTACTAAGTCTCCTGGATGGCTATGTCAATATAGAAAAACATCCCTTTATTGACTATGCCTTCACAAGAGACACTTTTAACAAGGTATGCTCATCAGAAAATCCTGCATTTATGTTATATTCAAAGGATGATCTGGCTAATTTCTACATCCTTATAGAAAAAATGCCTATTCATATGGACGATACGCTGCATGAGAGTTTGAAAAGATTAAGGGTAAACATACTCCATACTGGAATATTGAAAGGACTGCTCAGGATAGAAGAAGAAGAGATCTCGTTTACACAAAACCCGTACAAATCAATAGACCTCATAAAGGAAGGGGCTTTCGATTTAGCGTTATTTGTCCCTCCTACGAGGGTTGAGGAGGTAAAAGACGTGGCAGATAATGGCCTCTACATGCCTCCAAAATCAACATTCTTTTTTCCAAAGATACTCACTGGTCTCGTATTCCATAAATATGAATGAAAAAATAGGCAAGGATGAAACCTTAGATATTCTGTGTAATGAAGGGTTAAAAATTATACAGAAAAAAGAGGGGTACCGATTCTCTATTGATGCTATACTCCTCGCAAATTTTATTATCCTCAAGAAAGATGAAAGGCTATTGGATATAGGTACCGGTTGTGGTATTATACCTATCTATATATCAAAAAAGGGTTATAAGAATTATATGGTGGGTATAGAAATTCAGGAAGAATTACTCTGTTTGGCCATAAAAAATAAGGCATTAAACAAGTGCGAACATATCCAATTTTTGAATGGAGATATTAAATCCAACACGAAAGAACTCAAAAAAACACATTTTCATGTCATCGTATCCAATCCACCATACACAAAGGAAAGCACAGGGAGAAGGAGCCCAAAGCATTCACGATTCATAGCACGATATGAATCCTCCCTCAACCTTGCAGACCTCATTTCTACTTCATCAGCTTTGCTTCATAAAGGGGGCCGTCTATATGTAATATATCCATCAAAAAGACTTGGCGAACTTATTCATACAGCAAGGGAGAAAAGGCTTGAGCCAAAGAGATTGAGGTTTATCCATTCAAAGAAAGAAGAGAAATCAAACCTTTTCCTCACTGAATTTATAAAAGAAGGGGGAATTGGAACTACTGTCGAACAACCTCTGTACATATATGAAAACGGGGGTTATACTGAAGAAATCAAGACTTACTATACATTAAAGGCTTGCATATGGAAGGCATAACAAAATTAATAGAAGCAGATTTACACAAACTCGAATTATCTATTCAAGGTTTACTCACGACAAAGATTGGTTTCATTAAAGAAATTGTGAACCATATAATAAAATCCGGAGGAAAACGGGTAAGACCCATTCTCATCATGCTCACTGCAAGGCTTTGCGGGTATAAAGATGAACAACACATACCCTATGCCGCAATCATTGAATTTATCCATACAGCAACCCTTTTACATGACGATGTGGTGGATAACGCAAAGACAAGAAGGGGGTCCTCAACAGCAAATATAGTGTGGGGCAACGAACCGAGTGTGCTTGTAGGAGATTTTCTCTTCTCAAAATCTTTTGAACTCATGACCCATAGTGGCAATCATGAAATCTTAAAAGTTATGTCAGAAGCCACCACAGCACTTGCAGAAGGAGAAATATTAGAATTATTAAAAACATCAGACGCTGATACTAAAGAAGAGGAATATTTTGAAATTATTCGTAATAAAACAGCGGTCCTGTTTTCGGCAGCCTGTGAAATAGGGGGTATTCTGGGCAAGGCTCATATGAAGAAGAAAATCTCGTTGAAGAATTTCGGCTACAATCTCGGCATGGCTTTCCAATTAACGGATGACATTCTCGACTATGTCTCCCTTGATACAATTCTTGGAAAACCCATTGGCACAGATTTAAAAGAAGGGAAGGTAACGCTCCCCCTCATACATGCTCTCAAATCTGCAGATGAGAAAGAAAACTCCTACATAAAAAGGGTCCTCGAAAAAACCAATATGACCAGAAGAGATTTTGAAAGAGTAAGAAATATTATCCGGAAATACGGCGGAATTGATTATACGTCGACAGTAACAAAACAATATGTAGATTCTGCGAAGGTTTTTCTCAACATCTTTCAACCTTCTCCATACAAAGATGCACTTCTGGGTCTTGCTAACTATATGCTGAAAAGAGAAACGTAACTACCTTAAAATCTCACCCTTGGGAATTACCACTATCCCTTCATCGGACACATAAAATCTGTTTCTGTCTTTATCCAAATCATATCCTATTCTCATTCCATCGGGCACCCTGACGCCCTTATCAATAATTGCCTTCTTTACTTTTGCCCTCATCCCTATCACAACATTATGAAAGAGTATCGATTCACTCACCTCTGCATAACTGTTTACCCTTACACCAGGCGAGAGCACTGACCTTTCTACCCTACCCCCGCTGATTATTACACCGCTACATATAATAGAATCTAACGCTTTCCCGGCCCTTCCCCTTTCTTCATCCGCAAAAACTGTCTTAGCAGGGGGGTATTGGCCCTCATAGGTTCTTATAGGCCATTTCCTGTCATATAGGTTAAAGACTGGACTCACGGAAGCAAGGTCCATATTGGCATGCCAGTACGCATCTATTGTTCCTATATCCCTCCAGTAGTCTGCGTCCTTACCTCCACCCCCCATACCGAATCTATACACAAACACTCGATATTTCGGGTACATATAGGGCATTATATCCCTTCCAAAGTCATGGGAATCTTCCGTTTTTGCATTTTCATTAAGGACATCTATCAATACCTTTCTATTAAAGATATAAACACCCATGGAGACAAACGCTTTATTAGGTTTTCCCGGTATCGGTTTAGGATGTTGTGGTTTTTCCTCAAACCCGCATACCCCGCTATCTTCCTCGACCTGAATTATCCCAAATCTTGAGGCTTCCTTCATATCCACCTCAATTGCGGAAATAGTCAAATCTGCCCTTTTTTGCTGGTGATACCTGATAAAATGGCTATAGTCCATCTTATAAATATGGTCACCTGAGAGGATCAACACGTTCTCAGCATCAATCTGCTCAAGATGATATAAGTTCTGATATACAGCATCGGCTGTCCCTTTATACCAATCATCTCCCACCCTCATCTGGGGCGAAAGGTGCGTTACAAATTCTCCCAACTCTGGACTCAATATGCTCCAGGCATCCCTTGTGTGTCTTATAAGGGAATGAGACTTATATTGTGGTAAAATAAAAATCTTCCTGATGCCTGAATTTATGCAGTTACTCAATGTAAAATCAATAACCCTGTATTTACCACCAAAAGGAACAGCAGGTTTTGCCCTGTCCTGTGTCAGGGGATGAAGACGGGTGCCCACTCCACCTGCCAGCACAAAGGCTATGGCATTATATATGATTCTTGGTTGCATTGCTCAAGTATGTAATTCATTACCACATTACTGACAAAAAATGAAGAATTTCCTTGCACCATTTTATCACATGTTGTAATTTCAGGATAACTAATTATGAACATTTACAGCATCCCACCCCTCTTAAGTGCCATAATCCTTTTTGTACTTTTCCTGATGGGGATATTTAAAGCAAGAAGATCCAAACTAAATCTTCTCTTTTCTCTCATATGCCTTATCGGTTGTTTTTTAAATACAGATAAAACAATTCTTACTATTATACAAGATGAAACCCTGGCAATTAAGATAAGCAGATTTGACCATTTATTTCTCGTATTTATTATTCCCTTATATCTTCACTTCACAATAATGGTGACCGATTACAGGAAATTATTACCTCTGGTAAAAATTTCCTATATCATTGCCGTTGTTTTAATGCCCCTTACACAACATCCGCTTTATCTAATGTATGTTAAGAAGTATTTTTTTGGTTATTTTGCTATGTCTGGCCCGTTGTTTTATCCCTTTGGCATATTCAGCACAATAAGTATCGCATTATCCTTATGTCTGCTCATGAAAAACCTGAAAGAAGAAAAGGTTTCTATTAAAAAAACAAGGGTAAAATACATCCTTTTGAGCTTTGGGCTCTCTGCGTTTTTGAACCATTTTGATGTAATAATTATGAGGGGTTATGCAATATACCCTATTGGAAATTTCGTCTTTATCCCGATGTTTCTATTCGGATATGCAATATACAAACATGATGTTATGGACTGGAATATTTTTTTGAATAAAGGGCTTGTTTTCTCGACTCTCCTGTTAATGTCAACGGGATTCTTTATAGGCCTTGAGGTATTATTAAAGAATCTTTTCAGTGATTCCATCAATGTAGATTTGATCTACATAACATCTATGGTCATGACTTTCCTCTTGGTGTATCTTTCCAAAGAACGGGTTCAAAATTTTCTCATACAATTTCTACAACAGGAATTCCTTAAAAATAGAAAAGCCCTTAAAGATCTCAGTTTTGAAATATTAACCCTTTACAACATTGAGAATATCACAATAACAATCATTGAAAGGCTGTCAAAGTTATTCACCCTTGAAAAATGTGACATCAAGATGGTCAGTAAAATTGATGAATATGAAACTCTAAACTTTCTTCAAGAGACTGACCTGTTGTGGAATCAGGGTTACAGGTTGTCTATCCCAATACCTTCCATCTCAAACCCAGCCTATCTCCTTTTGGGTGAAAAAGGCGATATGAGCCTATACACAGGGGAAGAAACAGAAATTCTATCCATTCTTGCCAATCATATGGCCCTTGCTTTTGACAACGCCAATGCATACCAAAGAATACAGGATTTTTCAATCTCTCTCGAAAAACTTGTGGATGAAAGAACCAAAGCCCTCATACAGAGTGAAAGCCTTGCTGCAGTGGGAAGACTTTCAGCGGGCGTTGCCCATGAATTAAATAATCCCATAGCAAGTGTAATGAGCACATTAGAATTTCATATTGACCACATTAAGGAAAAGGATGAGTTGTATGATGATTTGACGTTTTCCCTGAATGAGCTGAAAAGGGTAAAGGATATTGTAAAAAGTCTTCTCGATGCATCAAGACAAAAAGAAGAGAAGAAGGAACTGGTGGATATCCATAACCCAATAGAGGACGCCCTGAAAATACTTTACAACCAGTATAAAACAAAAAAGATTGCCATTATGAAAAAATTTAATGCCAGATATAGTCTTATCAATGGCAATCCTCCGAGGCTATGCCAGGTATCTATCAATTTAATAAAAAATGCAATTGACGCTATCGGTGATAAGGAGGGCAGTATTACTATTGAAACATCAAATGAATATTATCCCTCGTCCACTTCCCACACGCATGGTGAAGGAGGCAAAATGTTAATATGCAAAATCACAGATAATGGAGAAGGAATAGACAAAAAAGTGCTAAAAGATATATTCAAACCCTTCTTTACCACAAAAAAACAAGGCATGGGTATAGGGTTAGGCCTATTTATTGTCCATGAGATTATCAAAGATCACGAAGGGTTAATAGAAGTAGAAAGCGATACAACCCATGGAACTACCTTTACGCTTATCTTTCCTTGCCATGTACAATAATGGTATATTCCCCTTTTAGCTCCTTTATGCTTAATTGATTGATCAATGCTTCAACGCTACCTCTAAAATTCTCTTCGTGAAGTTTTGTCATCTCTTTTAAAATCACGACATATCTATTCCCAAACTTTTCATATATACAATTGAGCGTTTCTATAAGCCTCCTCGGGGATTCAAAAAATATGATCGGATAAGGCAAGGATAACAGGTCATCTAAAATCTTTCTTTTTTTTCCTTTCTTTTGGGGTAAAAAACCAAAAAATAGGAACCTGTCAGCATACAAACCTGAGATCGATATGGCCCCAACTGCCGCCGAAGGACCTGGTATTGCCCTTACAGCAACACCTGCTTCATGACACTTTCTTACTATAGTGTTACCTGGATCAGATATACAGGGAGTGCCTGCACTGGAGATAAGGGCACAACATCGCCCCTTTAGCAGGTGTTCAACGATAGCCTGGGCCTTTCTCTCTTCATTATAACTGTTTATTGAGATAATACGCTTTTTTATGCTCAAATGGTTTAAAAGTTTGAGTGCACGGGCTAAATTTTCTGCAACGACTATGTCTGCTTCCCTCAAAACCTCCACTGCCCTATCTGTAATATCTTTAAGATTTCCTATAGGGGTTGCCACTACATACAATATTCCACTCATGTTGTCTCCATTGAAGGTTTCACAAAACCTGTATCCTTAAGTCTTCAACAAACTTATATTACAATGCAAAACACTTGACAAGAAGAAAAAAGTTTAAGAGAATAACACAATGATTTTAAAAATATGTGTTTTGATGATTTTTTGTCTTTTGCCCCTTTGCGGATACCCTGCAATATACGGCTATGTTGGCGACGATGGTGTGTACCATTTCACAAATATCAAGCCTGTCGGTAAACAATACCAAATAGTTATCCATGAGAGAGATAAAATTATTGTAGCAAAAAACATCGATAATAATCTCTACGATAAACTCATCATGCAACACTCAAGAATGCACGGGGTTGACCCATCCCTTATAAAAGCCGTTATGAAAGCAGAATCAAATTTTAATCCTTATGCAATCTCCCATAAGGGTGCACAAGGACTTATGCAGCTTATGCCAGATACTGCCAGGCTTATGCAAATAAATAACCCTTTTGATCCGGAACAAAATATCAGAGCAGGCACAAGATACTTAAAGTTACTGGATGAAACGTTCCAGGGCGACCTTGAACTGATACTTGCCGCATATAATGCAGGTCCTCATAGGGTCATAGAGCACAAAATGAATGTCCCCCCCATAGAAGAAACCAGGAATTTTATAAAAAGAGTAAAATTCTACTACAATAAGCTAAAAAAACCCTATGAAGGTTAAAGATGAAACTGCATCCATCTGGACGCTCCCAAACAAGCTGAGTATAATCAGGATACTTTTCATACCCTTAATAATAATATTAATCGCCACGCAAGAAGAGAGGTTACTCCTTGCATCCTGTCTCCTCTTTATCATAGCCGGCATAACTGATGGTCTTGATGGTTTTATGGCAAGAAAAATGAGCATGACAACAAAGCTCGGGTTATACCTTGACCCCATTGCTGACAAACTGCTTGTTTCCTCAGTCCTTATAACACTTACCTATTATAGACTGATACCCCTCTGGGTTACGATAACGCTCGTAGGAAGGGAATTTCTGATAAATGGTTTAAGGTCTTTTTACGCAACGGAAGGTACTACGATTTACCCATCTCGCTCAGGAAAACTTAAAACCACCCTTCAAATTATTGGGATATCCTGCATACTCTTCAACAGCTCATTGCCTCAAATTGGCTCACTGCGTGAAATTGGTACAATAATCAGTATGACAATTATTTATATTGCGCTTTTTTTTAGTATATTTTCTGCCGTGAACTACATAGCGGCAATTTTTAAACCATCAAACACACTGAACAGTCATTAGTTTAAAGTAGATAGCATAAAAATGCTTACATGCAAATAGGTTTGAACAGTTTATTATTTGACTATCCACTGATCACAGATTTACAGAACCCACATTTCAAGCATTTGCTTCTTTTCCCATTATCCTGATATGTGCCTGTTAGACCTGATGGACTTTCTATGCGCACCAGATCCCCTTCTTTCCCCTTGATATAGGGATAATCCACAGGAACCTTCCCAAATCCACCGGTTATATCCACTACATACTGAGGTATCGCTAAACCAGAAGCATTTCTCCTCAATATCTTCATTATTTCAATCCCTTTTTTTAATCGAACCTTAAAATGCATGGCTCCCCTGACCTCATCAAGTTGAAACAGGTAGTAAGGCTTGATGCCCAGATGAACAAGCCTTTCAAACAAATTGAGGAGGATATGGGGACAATCATTTACGTTTCTCAACAAAACAGTCTGGCTTATAATAATACTACCCATCTTCCTCAAACTTCTTATGGTCTTCACAAACTCAGGAGATACCTCTTTCGGATGATTGATATGAATGACAAACCATAGAGGAGCGCTTCTCTTGATAGCTTTTAAGTGTTCGCTCGTTAATCCCTCCGGATAGACCACCGGTATCCTCGTACTTATCCTTATTGTCTTTATCCTCCTAATGGCCCTCAATCGTGAGAGTATATAATCCAGCTCCTCTGGCAAAAGCATGAGTGGGTCACCGCCAGAGAGAATAACCTCTTTTATCTCATCATCCTTCTCCAGATATTCAAGTGTTTCCTCCCAGAATAACTTCGGCTCCCACCCTTTTCCTACAAACCTCCTTCTGTTACAAAACCTGCAATACATCGCACATTGAGAACTTACTAAAAAAACACCCCTTCCGGGATATCTTTTTATAAAGGATGGCGTGAAAGAAATCTCTTTTTCATGGAGAGGGTCTATTTCCCCACTTTCCATGATTTCATGAGGAGAGGGGATTGCCTGTCTTCTTATGGGACAGGAGGGATTATCTTTCTCAATAAGATTCAGATAAAACTTTGGAATTGTAAAGGGGTAAAATTTAGATACTTGTTCTATTGCTTTTTTTGTTCTTTTATCTAAGTATATAAACTTCGATAGCTCTTCTACATTATCGATAAAAGGGAGGGTAGATGGTGTACCCTCCTCATCTCGATACAACCTATTGTTATGGCAAGAAATGGGCTCTTCTATTTTTTGCCCATGCTTCCTCATTATGTCCTGGATCGACAGGTTTTTCTTTGCCGTAGCTAACAGTCGCAAGGAGCTTCCCATCTACACCAAGATTTATGAGATAATTCTTTGTAGAATCAGCTCTTTTTTGACCGAGAACGAGGTTGTACTCAACTGTACCTCTTTCATCGCAATGTCCTTCAACCTTGACCTTCTTGCCCTGATTTGCATTAAACCAGTCAAGGTTTTGTTTCAATGTTTCCGCATCCCCAGGTCTTATATTGTATTTGTCAAAATCAAAATTAATATCCTTCAGTACTGCAATAACAGCCGGTGCAGCCTTAGGGGCCTCCGCCTTAGGAGTCTCTTGCTGAACTGGAATTTCCTGCTTTGGTTCAGGAGCAACGACTTTAGGTTCTTCTGCCTTGGGCGCAGCAGCTTCACCTTTCACAACTTTCTTAGAACATCCATATCCTAAGGACATCAAAAGTACAAGAATTAACATTATCATGCCAAATGACTTTATTTTCATAATCCACCCCTTCTTTCATTGTTTAGGGTATATCCTAGAAAAGGATATACCCTGATATTCACAATAACTATTTTTTTGCTGGTGCTGGTGCTGGTGCTGCTTTCTCTGGAGCTGGTGCTGGTGCTGCTTTCTCTGGAGCTGGTGCTGGTGCTGCTTTCTCTGGAGCTGGTGCTGGTTTTGGTGGTTCTGCCTGCGGACCGCAGCTGATCAATGTAAAACTTGCAAAAAATGCAATAGCAATAAATAACACCATTAATTTTTTCATGTACTTTCACCTCCTTTCTTTGTTACATAAACATAATATATCATTTAAAATAAGTAAATTAAAATTTTTTAACAACCACATCTTTTTTTATCATATCCACATCTTCTTTTGTGCATAAATTATTACCAGGATTGAGCGTTGATGAAGTTCCGCACGCTACACCCAATATGAGAGCATCCTCAAAGCTTTCCCCTATATTTAAAATAAACACAATACCTGCTAAAAGTGAATCACCTGCACCAGCTGAACTTCTCACTTTCACCTTTGGAGGGATGACGTGGTAGTTTCCGTTTTTTGAAATACCTATAATACCCCTCACCCCCATAGACACCACAATATATTCTACTACATTTTTATATGGTTTTGCATTCTCTAATATTTCATCTATATCAATTATGTTTTTTTCCACGAGTCTCCCAAACTCATGGATATTTGGTTTGATGAGATAGGGACCAGCATTCACACCTCTTTTCAAGGCTCCCTCATCTGCATCAAGAAATACTTTTACACCTTTTCCCCGTAAAGTAGTTATCAATTGAGCAAAAAAATTCTCATCCATACCTTTCGGGGTAGTACCGCTTATCACCACATAACTATCGCTCGGAATATCTTGTATTTTATTGAAAAACGTGGCAATTTCAAGTGGACGTATCTCGGGTCCAGATGTGCTTAACAAGGTTTGCAGCTTTTTCTTCCTTTGATAGACGATAATGTTCGTTTTTGTCTCATCGCTAATCCTTGTAAAGTCACAAATCACGCCGTCATTTATCAGTCTTCCCTCTAATTCTAATCCATTATATCCACCAATGAACCCAAGGGCAACGCTCTGCCCGCCAAGTTCCTTTATTACCCTTGAGATGTCTATTCCCTTTCCACCAGCAATGTTTTTCACTTCTACAACTTTGTTCACATCATCGTATACAAGCTCTTCCACCTCGATGGTCCTGTCCAGAGATGGATTAAGTGTAATCGTGTATATCATAAAAAATCTCCATAACTATTTTAGTAAATATAAAAAAAAATGGCTACATAAAAAATTTTATATATTGTTTTTTTCGTACTATAATGTTAAGCGACATCCAAACACACATCCACATGGGAAAGATATTATTTTTTCTGTTTATTTTTCTACCTTCAAATACCTTTGGAGCTGCATTTCTCATCTACAATCAAGATGCAAAGGCAAACGGAATGGGGATGGCCGTTGTTTCTTCAATTGATAACCCATCAGCCATATTTTACAACCCTGCTCTCCTTGTCTATCAAAAAGGTTTCAGTTTCTTATCGGGGATACAATAATTCTTCCGGATATGTCCTATGAAGACTTTCTCACAGGACAAAGGGTTGATGCCAAGTCTAAAATCCACCATCTTCCCGCTTTATATATCAATCATACCAAAGACAACCTTTCTTTTGGTCTTGGCATATTCTCCCCCTTTGGTCTCTCTACTGAATGGCCAAAAGATTGGGTTGGTAGATATGTAGCAACCTATACCGCGATAAAGACCACATTTATAAATCCAGTAGTCGCATATAGAGTAAATGACTATTTCTCCTTTGGTTTCGGCATCTCCTATATAAAAAGTTCAGTGGAAATGAAAAAGGCAATTCCTCTTACGCCGCTCCCTGATGGCATTGCAAAATTAACGGGAGATGGTGATGGTATTGGCTACAATGTTGGTATTACAATGAAATTTCCTGAACAATATACGGCCTCCATGGCTTTAAGAAGTCCTGTAACAATCAAATACAGTGGAAAAGCATACTTTTACATGCCTCCTCCCTTGGCAACCTCCTCTACTGGTGCTTCGACAAAGATTACCTTACCCTTCATTGCCGTGTTTGGTATATCAAAGAATATAGGGGCTCTTACCTTAGAAGGGGACATCCTATACACTGGCTGGTCATCTCTTGGAAGTTTCAGGGTATCGTCTGACAATGGTATGGCTAATGCATTCTACTACAAAGCATGGTCTAACACCCCGAGTATTGCCATAGGGGCAAATTATAGATGGAATAAATCCCTCGAAGTAAGGGGTGGATATATGTATGATAAAAGCCCTGTTCCAAAAAAGACTCTCGGTCCGGAACTTCCCGACAATACAAGAAATATATTTACTTTCGGGACAACATACCACAAAAACAAATGTAGTCTTCACATAGGATACCAGGCCACCTTCTTTCAAAAAGCAACATCCTACAGGAGCACTACAGGGTTAAAAGGAGCATATGAAAATTTTGCCCACCTTGTCCTGGTAAGTGTGTCATATACCACTGATGAGCAGGATAGCAGATCCTCTTCCAATCTGGAATCTACGAAGCATTAAGGAGATTTTGAAAACCTTTTATCCAACGCTAAAAAGAGGCTTTCTCAGTGGTATCTCAATAACATACAACATGGTGAAGGTAATAGTCCCCTTTTATATAGCAATAGAATTCATCAAACATACAAGTTTCATACACACGATAAGCGAAGTGTTTAAACCCTTCATGAGCATCTTTGGACTTCCAGGAGAATCAGCTCTCGGCCTCATGGCAGGCTATTTCATCAATCTTTATGCGGCAATCGCTGTAATTACTCCTCTCCAACTTTCTGCAAAGGATATCACTGTGATCGCATTGATGCTTGGAGTATCCCACAGCCTTCCAATAGAAACAGCAGTTACGAAACAAATAAGTGTGAATGCATGGCTATTGCTCTTTGCAAGGGTCGTTTTTAGTCTAATTTCAGGGGTTCTGCTCAATATCCTATGGAAATTATTCTTGTAGCTTTAAAAGATTCACTCAGTCTTTCTGTCAAACTGCTTTGCATTATACTGCCATTAACAATCTCCTATGAATTTCTAAAACATAAACAATCAATAATTGAAAAGAAACACTTTGCCTTCTTGGGTGTCACACACAATGGACTTGTTCCGCTTATCACAGGGGTCATTATCGGCCTCACTTACGGTGCAGGGGTGATAATACACTCTATAAGAACATCGAGCATCAATAAAAAGGAGTGCTTTCTCATCCTCCTCTTCCTCTCCATGTGTCATGCCATCATAGAGGACACCCTGATTTTTGTTGTCATTGGAGCAAACGGTTTTGTTCTGATAGTTTTCAGATTCTTCCTTGCTATTATCCTTACTTACTTGATGTACAGGAGTAAGTTACTGAGTAATTAGTTTCTTTACTTCCTGCAGGAGTTTTGAAGGTTCCAGAGGGAGTTCAAACTGTATTTTCTTTCTCATATCCCTTAAAACTATGATATGTTTGCCTATCTCTTCATCACCGAGAATAAACACAAAGTCTGCATGTAAGCTATCTGCATATCTCATCTGTGATTTTAGAGACTTCCCTTCATAGGAATAGCTTAGTGACAGACCTTCTTTTACAAAAGTACGTAGCATTGGCACGATATATGCCTTTGCCCTATCACCGACATAGGCGAAAAAATAGGACGGTTGCTTTGGCAACTCTTTCATTTTTGTCAGCAAGGCTAACCTCTCCACTCCAATCGCAAAGCCATATCCAGGTGCGCTGGGACCACCCATTTCTTCCACAAGGTTGTCGTACCTTCCTCCTGCTATAAAAGCCTTTTGAGCACCAAGTTTATCGGATGTCACTTCAAACACTGTTTTCGTGTAGTAGTCAAGGCCCCTTACAAGCCTTTTGTTGATAATATATGCGACACCAAACCCTTCTAAATGCTTTAAGAGCATATCAAAATGTTCATTACACGTTACACACAGGTAATCAAAAAGAAAAGGTGACTTCTGGCTTACTTCAATACACTTTGCGTTCTTGCAATCAAATATCCGTAGCGGGTTTCGCTGGAGGCGTCTTATACAGTCCTCGCACAATTCATTCTTTTTTGTTTCAAAATAAGAGACGAGTACCTTTTTAAACGTTTCCCTGCATCCCGGGCAACCAACGCTGTTTATCTCGATCCCATAGCTATCCACACCAAGTTCGTTGAGTATCAAAAAGATCATCCACATGAGTTCCGCATCAACTAATGGATCATCTATGCCAAAAACCTCCACGTCTATCTGGTGAAATTCTCTGAACCTTCCCTTCTGTGGTTTTTCATGTCTGAACATTGGGCCGATACAGAAGAGTTTGCTCACCCTCTCTTTTGCGTACATCCCTTCCTGGAGATAAGCCCTCACAATGCCTGCTGTAGCCTCTGGCCTTAAGGTAAGTGAATCCCCACCCTTATCAATAAAAGTAAACATCTCCTTTTCCACAATGTCCGTTGTGTCGCCAATGCTTCTCACAAATAGCTCTGTTTTTTCGAGGACAGGTATTGCAATCTCTGCAAAGCCCAAAAGCTTACAATACTTTCTCGTAACATGTTCTATGTGTTGAAAGGTGTTGATTTCATCACCAAAAATATCTCTAAATCCCCTTAAAGTCTTCAACTTTTCCACTGTCGCTCCGAAACTAAAATAGTGTCTTGTTCAACTCATTAGTATCATAATAAATGGGTAATTTAAAGTGAATAGTGAAAAATGATGGTGAAGAAATTTATGTTTTATTTTCTAAAAATCGAGAATATTATCGTTAAGATGATGCTTATAATGATGCTTGTGGTAATGGGAAAATAAAAGCTGAATCGCTCCTTTTTTATGTAGATATCGCCGGGCAGCTTCCCGATATAGGGGATTTTGTCCCCGAACATAAAGGCAAGCCCGACGATGACGAGCATGACGCCAAAAATAATGAATATCTTTCCAATGCCTGGCATTATTCCCCCTTAAACCTTTCCTTCTCACTAAATATGCATCCACAGTATTTTTGCCTGTACATGTTTAATCTCTTTGATTCTTCAACGCCTTCCTTCCATCCTACCCTGAAATCCCTGTAAAGAAAGGGTACGTTATGCTGTTTGGATAATTCTTCACCGATTGCCTTTATATCATCGTGCCTTTGGTATTTGCTGTAGAGGAGTGTTGTACTCACCGCATCTGTTTTAAGCTCCACAGCTTTTTGAAAGGTCTTCTCCAGCCTCATTTTATAGCAGAAGAGACATCTGTCTTTTCCATATTCAAGTGCCCCCTTCAAAAATGTCTCGAGGTCGTAGGAGATGTCCACAGCGAGTGGCAAGAGTGAAATCTTTGCATAGTTTTCCAGTGTCTCAAGCCTTTTCAGGAATTCTGTATAGGGATGTATGTTAGGGTTATAGAAATACCCCGCAACCTCAGCACCTTCTTTTCTCAGTTCCCCTAATGTATATATACTGCACGGCGCACAGCATATATGTAAAAGGATTTTCAAGCCCATACTATTACCTGTACCCTAATAATGTTGATCCCTTCAATAATAAATAGTCTAAGTATAATTTTACCATGAATTCATCAAACAAAAAAAGGGGGTGGTGAACACCACCTCCCCTGATATCTTCTTCTAAAAATCTAAACGAAATTTTTGTCTCTTAATCCGGAACTGCTACTTTCTTCTTCTCTTTTATTACAGCCCTCGCTGCAGCGAGTTTTGCAATCGTCACCCTGAAAGGCGAGCAACTCACGTAGTCAAGCCCTATTTTGTAGCAGAATTCCACTGAGTTCGGCTCTCCTCCATGTTCTCCGCAGATACCAATCTTTAAGTTTTTTCTCGTTTTCCTGCCAAGCTCCACACCTATCTTCATCAGTTTCCCAACACCATTCTCATCGATTCTCTGGAAGGGATCGAAGGGATAGATATTATTGTCTACATAGAACCGCAAAAACTTCCCTGCATCATCCCTGCTCATTCCTAACGCTGTCTGGGTCAAATCGTTCGTCCCGAAGGAGAAGAACTCAGCAACCTGTGCTATCTCATCTGCGGTGATAGCTGCCCTCGGTATCTCTATCATTGTCCCCACTTTGTAATCTATCTTCGTACCGTATTTCTTCATAACCTCCTGCGCTACCCTGTCAACGACCTCTTTCTGAAGGGAAAGCTCGGTTATATGGCCTACGAGAGGTATCATGACCTCTGGTTTCACATCAATGCCTTTCTTCTTGACCTCGCAGGCAGCTTCAAAGATAGCTCGTGCCTGCATTTCGGTAATTTCTGGAAAAACAATACCGAGCCTGCATCCCCTGTGACCGAGCATAGGATTTACCTCATGGAGGCTCTGTACCTTTGAAAAGAGTGCATCATACGGGATGCCTGTCTTCTTTGAAAGTACCTTTATATCCTTTTCCTCATGGGGTAAAAATTCATGCAGAGGAGGGTCAAGTGTCCTGATCGTGACAGGCAAACCATTCATTACCTTGAATATGCCTGTAAAATCCTTTTTCTGCATGGGGAGAAGCTTCTTGAGTGCTTTAACCCTGCCTTCAAGGGTATCTGCAACTATCATCTCTCTCACCGCATCGATACGGTTACCTTCGAAGAACATATGCTCTGTTCTGCAAAGCCCGATTCCCTCAGCACCAAAAGCCACGGCAACAGCCGCCTGTGCAGGCTCATCCGCGTTTGTTCTTATACCAAGTTTCCTTGTTTCATCTGCCCACTTCATGAGCATTGCAAAATCCTGATATATCGGTGAGTCCTTGGGTTTTAAAGTTTTGTCAACAAGGACACGCAAGACCTCTGAAGGTATCGTGTTGATTTCACCGATAAATACCTCTCCTGTGGTTCCATCAAGAGAGATATACTCTCCTTCCTTTATTGTTTTCTTTTTCACCGAAATTGCTTTCTTTCTGTAATCTATGTCAAGCTCTCCACATCCTGCGACGCATACCTTACCCATCTGCCGTGCCACAAGTGCTGCATGGCTTGTCATACCACCTCTCGATGTGAGGATGCCCTGAGCGGCATTCATTCCCCTTATGTCTTCAGGTGATGTTTCCATCCTCACAAGGATGACTTTTTCTCCACGGGCAGCCCAGCTTTCTGCATCTTCTGCATTAAACACCACTTTTCCTGTTGCTGCACCAGGACCTGCATTCAGCCCTTTTGCAACCTGGTTCCCTTCCTTGAGCGCCTTTTCTTTCTCTTTCGGGTCAAAAATTGGCCTTAGTAACTGGTTCAACTGTTCCGGTTCCACCCTCATCAGCGCTTCTTCCTTGGTGATAAGCCCCTGTTTCACCATATCAATGGCAATTTTGAATGCGGAAAAGGCTGTTCTCTTCCCACTCCTTGTCTGGAGCATCCATAACTTTTTATCCTGTATCGTAAACTCTATATCCTGCATATCCCGGTAATGTTTTTCGAGGGTACCTCTGATTTTTATTAATTCTTCATAGATATTAGGCATTACCTCTTCAAGTGACTGGACAGATTTATCCGTCTTCTGTTTTTGGTTAATTGGAAGTGGCGTTCTGATTCCTGCCACCACATCTTCTCCCTGGGCATTGAGCAAATACTCTCCATAAAACACATTCTCTCCAGTTGAAGGGTTCCGTGTAAATGCAACACCGGTACCTGAATCAGCACCCATGTTGCCGAAAACCATACACTGGACATTCACTGCCGTTCCCCATGTATCGGGTATATTATTCAACTCTCTGTATGCAATGGCTCTCGGGGTGTCCCAGGATTTGAATACCGCACCTATAGCACCCCACAACTGTTCTAACGGGTCTTCCGGGAACACCATCTTCAATCTTTTCTTGATGATATCTTTAAAGCTCCCTATGAGTTCTTTCATGTCTTTCACGCTTAGTTCTACGTCGAGCTTTATTTTTCTCTCCCTCTTTTTTGCATCAATGATTTCTTCGAAGGGGTCATGCTCATCTTTGCTTTGAGGCTTTAGCCCAAGCACTACATCCCCGTACATCTGGACAAACCTTCTATAACAGTCATAGGCAAACCATTCATTTCCTGTTAATACAGCAAGCCCCTTTACGGTTTTTTCATTTAAACCAAGGTTCAATACGGTATCCATCATACCCGGCATGCTCACCCGTGCCCCTGACCTGACCGAGAAGAGAAGCGGATTCTTGGAATCGCCAAAGGTAGCGCCCATCGCCTTCTCGACTTTTTTCAGGTTTTCAAGCACCTGCTCTTTCAGTCCTGCGGGGAAGGTCATGTTGTTTTTGTAGAAGTACACGCATGCCTCGGTAGTAATTGTAAAACCAGGTGGGACAGGGATACTGAGGTTCACCATATCCGCAAGGCCGGCTCCCTTTCCCCCTAAAAGATTCCTTAGATGCTCTCCTCCCTCTGCTTTCTTGCCGCCAAAGAAATACACATATTTTTTCATCCTCTTCTCCTCACTCAATACGTATTTTTGAAAAATCTCCATACTCTAAAAACATATCTCTTATCTTTTTTAAGAGTGTTAACCTGTTGTTCTTTATTGCTTCGTCACTGTCCATAACAAAGACCTTATCAAAATAGTTATCAATCGTTTCCTTAAAACTCACAAGGATTGAAAGGGCGTCGTCGTATCTCCTTCCCCTTATAAAGGATGAAAAAGTCTCTTTATTTTTTTCATAAAGGTTAAAGAGTTCCGCCTCTTCTTTCAACGTAAAGAGCAATGTATTTACGTCAAGTTCCTCTTTCATCAGCTTTGCGATGTTTGATACCCTTTTATACCCTATCATCAGTCTTTCAAAATCCTTTACTGACCTCTGTGTTTCAAGGGCAATAAGCCTCATATAGCCGTCATAGATATCAAAGGAGACATAGGGCAATACGCTTTCCACAAAATCCTGGTTGTGGGTTTCCTCGATCATGGAAAACTTGAATCGTGTAACGATGAAATCGATGAGGGATGCGCCCGTATCTTCTAAGGGCAGCCTTCCTTCAATTTCATGGCCGCTGTGGTATGAGGTTTTTATCAGTCCTTCTAAGGGTATATGATATTTTTTATCAATCACAATCTTGATAATACCGAGGGCCTGTCTTCTTAGCGCAAAGGGGTCTAAATTCCCCGTAGGGGTGATACCTACAGAAAAGAATGATGTTAATGAATCAATCTTGTCTGCTATCCCTAAAATAGCACTGAGAGTTGTCTCAGGAAGGGTACTATTGCCACCGCTTGGCAGATAATGCTCTTCTATAGACTTTGCAACCTCACTGTCTTCACCCTGATGCTGTGCATATACCCTTCCCATAATACCTTGTAATTCAGGGAATTCACCCACCATATGAGTCAGAAGGTCTGATTTTATCATCCTTACTGCCCGCTCTACCTTTTCAATGCTATTGAAATTTAAGATAGTGGCAAGATAGTGTGAGATTGTTTTTATCCTCTCAGTTTTCTGTTTCAACGTCCCAAGTTTTACGTGAAATACAATCGAGGATAACCTTTCATAAAGGTCATAAAGTTTTACCTTTTTGTCCTCTTCAAAGAAAAATTGTGCATCTGCAAGCCTTGCCCTCAAAACCTTCTCATTCCCTTTTACGACGTTTTTATCCTCTTTGGGAATTGTATTTGCGAAGAATATGAAATATGGGATCAGCTCACCATTTTCTCCCTCCATGGGGATATACCTTTGGTGGGACTCCATGACATTTATGAGCACTTCCTTTGGAATGGATAAAAATACCTCATCAAAACTACCCCTCAACGGATATGGATATTCAGTAATGTACAAAATTTCCTTTATTAAGCCGCTATCTCTTATTGCCTTTCCATGAGTATCTTCTTCTATCTGATGTATCCCCTTCAGTATCATCTCCATCCTTTCTTTTTCCCTTACAATCACATAGTTGGCTCTCAATGTCTCGAGATATTCGGATGGATTTTTTATTTCTCTCGGTCCCTTCGAGAGAAATCTGTGGCCATACGTAACTCTACCACTTTCCACATCAGCGATAGTGAAATAAATGGGCTTCTCTCCAAAAAGGGTGAGTATCCATTGTATCGGCCTTGCAAATTCAAAATTCTCATAACCCCATCTCATCTTTTTTTGAAAGGGGATACGGGAGATAACATCCTTCAGTAAATCAGGAAGAATCTCTATGGTTTCCTTGCCTGTCTCTATCTTTTCGACCACAATAAACTCTATGTTATCTCTTTTTGCTACCTTGAGTTCCTTGACTGTCACTCCCTGGGCCTTAGCGAAACCAGTTGCAGCCCGTGTAGGGTTCCCCTGCTGGTCAAAAGCCCTGTTTTGCGGAGGGCCATATTTGATGGTGACACTCTCTTCCTGTTTCTCTGAAACATTACGGATAAATACACTGATTCTTCTTGGTGTCCCTAAAATCTCTATTTCACCAGAAGGGATTCTTGAGAACTTCAGGCCTTCTTGTAAGAGCTTAAAAAGACCTTCTTTCGCTGGTTCAATGAATCGAGCGGGAAGTTCTTCAGATCCTATCTCAAGTAAAAAATCCTTCAATTGAAATACCTCGGTATTAGTGAGGAAACCCCATCTCTTCTCTCTTTTTTATATAGAGCTCTGCGCACATCTTTGCGAGGTTTCTCACCCTTCCAATATAATTTGCCCTTTCGGTGACACTGATTGCGCCCCTTGCATCAAGCAAATTAAATACATGGGAGCACTTCAAACAGTAGTCATATGAGGGATATATAAGCCCCCTCCCCTTCACGAGTTTTTCTCCCTCACGCTCAAACACATCGAATAACCCCCTGAGCATGGCCGGGTTAGACTCTTCAAAGTTATAGATAGAATATTCCCTTTCCGATTCAAGATAGACGTCCTTATAAAATACGTCTTTGTTCCATTGTATATTAAATACATTATCAACATCCTGCAGGTACATCGCTATCCTTTCAGTGCCATATGTTATTTCGACAGTAATTGGTGAGAGGTTGATCCCGCCACACTGCTGAAAGTAGGTAAACTGTGTAATTTCCATACCGTCAAGCCAGACTTCCCATCCAAGACCCCATGCTCCAAGGGTAGGGGATTCCCAGTCGTCTTCAACAAACCTGATGTCATGATATGCAGGGTCTATACCAAAACTTTTTAAACTGTCAATATATGTGTCCTGAATATCTTTGGGAGAAGGCTTCATAATGACCTGGAATTGATAATAGTGTTGAAGCCTGTTTGGATTTTCACCATACCTTCCGTCTGTTGGCCTGCGTGATGGTTGTACATAGGCGGTATTCCAGGGCTCAGGTCCAAGGGCTCTTAAAAATGTAGCAGGATGAAAAGTACCGGCACCAACCTCCATGTCATAAGGCTGTTGAATAATACAACCTTTCTCTGCCCAGAATTTTTGGAGTTCCATTATCAGGTCCTGAAAATACATGCCTTTCTCCAGGATTTATCTATAACATAAAATTTTCGTTTTTTCTATTAAGTTATAGATCTCATCACTTTGAAACATTCCCCTCATCTCAGTTTAAAAAAAGCCCCCGAAGGGATGTTCCTTCGAGGGCTTGCATCTGCTGTTCTTATTTTGCTGTCTGCTTTTACTGTCTGCCCTTTACGATTTCATCAACAACTGATGGATCGGCAAGTGTTGAGGTATCGCCAAGCTGGTCGAGCTCGCCTGATGCGACCTTCCTTAAGATTCTTCTCATAATCTTGCCTGACCTTGTCTTTGGAAGCCCAGCTGGAAACTGGATTTTACCAGGTGATGCTATCGGCCCGATTTCCTTTCTCACATGAGCAACGAGATCTTTCTTCAATTGGTCGCTACCAGTGAGACCTACTTTGAGAATGACATATGCATAAAGGTCTTCACCCTTAATATCGTGTGGGAACCCAACGACTGCTGCCTCAGCAACTGATGGATGGGAAACAAGAGCGCTCTCAACCTCTGCAGTACCAATCCTGTGACCGGATACGTTCACGACATCGTCAATACGTCCCATGAGCCAGAAGTAACCGTCTTCATCTTTCCTCGCACCATCACCTGAGAAGTAGAAACCTGGCTGCTGGACAAAATAGGTGTTGTAGAACCTTTCGGGCTCTTTATAGACGCTTCTCATTAATCCAGGCCATGACCTTCTGATACAAAGCTCCCCACCTTCATTTACCCCTGCCTCTGCAGCCGGTTCATCCGCTGAAGCCCTTGCTTTCAAAACCACAGGGTCTACACCAAAGAACGGGAGCGTTGCTGAACCTGGCTTGGTAAACCATGCACCGGGAAGCGGGGTAATGAGAATGCCGCCGGTTTCGGTCTGCCACCAGGTATCAACGATCGGGCATTTCTCTCTTCCCACATTCTTGTGGTACCACATCCATGCTTCCGGGTTGATGGGTTCGCCGACGGTGCCGAGGAGTCTTAATGATGAAAGATCTCTTCCATTCGGCCACTTATCGCCTTCCCTCGCTATTGCCCTGATAGCCGTAGGAGCTGTATAGAAAATATTGACTTTAAGTTTCTCCACAATCTGCCAGAATCTGTCAGGCTGCGGATATGTGGGAACAC
>CAIJOT010000206.1 GCA_903822335.1 uncultured delta proteobacterium | reverse complement strand
CCATCCCTTATAATGAGGGTTGCAGAGGCCTTATACCCATCGAGCGTTATTCTCCTCACTTTCCCTACTTCCACGCCTGCAATGTGAACAGGAGATTTTGGATCAAGTCCGGCTGCATTATTGAGAGACACAGTGAGGTCATAACCCTTCTCCCGAAAAACACCGAATTTCCCGACCCTGAAGGACATATAGAAAAGTATGATGATACTGATGATTACCAGTATGCCGACCTTTAACTCAGAGGATATTCTATTTTTATTCATACATCACCTCCTGATAAACCAGGTATTTTTGTCGCTCTTAAAAATTCTTTTGTAGCCTCGTTGTTGCTCCGTTTTATCTCGTAAGGGGTCCCGTATTCTACAATCCTACCATCGTAAAGCATCGCCACCTTATCTGCAATCCTGAACATACCAAGTATATCGTGGCTGATTACCACATAGGTCTTTTTCATATATTTCTGGGTCTCTTTTATTAATTCCTCTATTGTTAATGCAATCACAGGGTCCAGGGCACTGGTAGGTTCATCAAACAATATAATATCAGGATCCAATACAAGAGCCCTTGCAAGCCCCACCCTTTTTCTCATGCCGCCCGAAAGCTCAGAAGGCATCTTTTCTGTAACACCCCTCAACCCAACCTGTCTCAACCTCTCTTCCACAATACTTTCTATCTCTTTTTCAGAGAGTTTCGTGTGTTCCCTCAAGGGAAATGCTACATTATCGAACACGTTCATTGAGTCAAACAGGGCAGCCTCCTGAAAGAGCATCCCAAATTTTTTCCTCACATTATTCAGCTCTTTCTCGTTCAACTGTGTTATCTCTGCACCGTCTATCCATATCTCACCTTCGTCAGGCTTCAAAAGACCAATCAGGTGTTTCATAAGGACGCTTTTGCCTCCACCGCTCTGCCCTATTATCACGGTTATTTTACCTTTTTCTATCTCAAGATTTATCCCATCCAATACTTTCTGGGTGCCGAAACTCTTATGAATGTCTATGATTCTAATCGCCTTATCTTCCATATTAAAACATTAAAGAAGTCAGTACATAGTCAAAAATCAGGATTGTAACGCTCGATACTACCACAGCCTCTGTTGTTGCCCTCCCAACACCTTCAGCCCCACCTTTGGTGTAAAAACCCTTGTAACATGAAATGACACTCAAAATAATCCCGAAGAACGCTGCTTTTATCAGACCATTATATATATCTTCAATTTCAACATATTTGACCATCTTGTTGATAAACGCACCTTCGTTGACCCCTAAAAGTTTTACTGCTATAAGATACCCACCAAGGATACCAACAAAATCTGAAATAACGGTTAATATCGGAAGCATTAAAAACGATGCGAATACCCTCGGAGCCACGAGGTACTTTATGGGATTAAGCGCCATAACGATCAATGCGTCAATCTGCTCTGTTACCCTCATGGTACCCAATTCTGCGGCCATAGCGGAACCTGCCCTGCCTGTCACCATAAGGCTTGTAAGGACAGGACCGAGCTCCCGTGTCATGCTCAATGCCACCGTGGTACCCACAAGCCCCTCTGCACCAAATTTCCTGAAACCATGGTAGGACTGAAGGGCAAGCACCATGCCGGTGAAAATTCCCGTTATCACGACCACACTAATGGAATTCACACCTATAAACTCCATCTGCTTGAATATGTAATTGATCTTAAAAGGCCTTCTAAAACCCCAGTACATGCTCTCTAAGAACATCAACCCGATATTGCCAACTTCCTTTACAAACCTCAAAAGAGGTGAAAATATCTTGCTTGCTATATCACCTGACATATTCCCTCACAACCCTTCTTGATATCTTGCATAAAATCTCGTAAGGGATTGTCCCTTCAAGCTCAGCTATTTCGTCAGCCGTAATCACCTTCGTGTTGCTCTTTCCCAAAAGTACCACATCTTCTCCCGCATTCACATCTCCAAGATCTGTCACATCTACAAGCAACCAATCCATGCATACCCTGCCTACAATGCTGCACTCTGTATCCCTTATTAAAACCCTGCCTTTATTCGACATAGCCCTCGGATAACCATCTGCATAACCTAACGGGATGTATGCTACTTTTGTCTTTCTTGTTGTAGTGAACGTTCTCCCATAACTCAAAGAACATCCTGAAGGAAACTCCCTTACCAGCGCTATTTTTGATGTAAGCTTCATTACCTGTTTGAGCATGAGCTTATCCCTCAATGCCTTCGCAGAATAAGAACCATAGAGGTTTATCCCTACCCGGACCATATTAAAATAAGCCTCTGGATAGTTCGTGAGAACACCGCTATTCGCCATATGGGCAAGTTCCGGTTCAATGCTGTTATCCTTAAACAAATCCAGAACCTTTTTGAAACGTGTTATCTGGTTTATTCCATGTTCATCCCTGTTTTCTGAAGAGGCAAAATGGCTCATAAGACCTTCGACCCTGACGTTGGCTGTGTTCTTTATATGGTCAATGACAGAAGGCATATCATCCGGATGAAAACCAAGCCTGCCCATACCTGTATCAATTTTTATATGGATCTTCAATAACCTGTTAAAATGTGCACTTTCCTCTTGTATTCGGTGCAATGTATGAAAATTATACACAACAGGCGTAAGGTTATGGGCCAGCACAGGTTTTATCTCATCCCATGGAAATATACCACTCATTACAAGTATAGGGACGGTAATACCGCTATCCCTCAATTCTACGGCCTCATCTACTGTGGCAACACCAAAATAATCTGCACCATGTAGCGCAAGTCTATGGGCTATGTCAGTGGCTCCATGGCCATAGGCATCAGCCTTGACAACACAAAGGATTTTTACCTCAGGCGGGACTTTAGCCCTGATTGTTTGATAATTCTCATCGAGGATATTCAAATCTATATATAACACTGCCCTTGGAATATCTCTCATAACCTGATTTACTTTACCTATAAAAATACATTGCATTCAAGATAAAGTTTTTAATCTCTCAAAAACCCTCTCATAGGTTTCTAAAGTTTTTATCATTTCCTTCTCTCCATGAGACAACGTGAGGAATGACGCCTCAAAAGGACTTGGAGCAAAAAATATCCCTTCTTCGAGCATGAGTTTGAAGAACTTTTCATACATCACCCTGTCCGATCTATATGCTGACTCATAATCATATACATCGCTTCTTGAAAAAAAACCTGTGAACATGCCTGCAATACTGTGTATCCTGTAAGGGATCTCATATATTTTTGCAATGTGAAGAATGTCTTTTTTTAATCCATCCATTCTTTTACCCATGAACTCATATACCCCGGTATGCTCCTTCAAATACTTTAACACATAAATCCCCGCCCTCACCGCTATTGGATTCCCTGATAGTGTTCCCGCCTGGTATATATCGCCAAGGGGTGCAACCCTTTCCATAATTTCTCTCTTGCCCCCAAATGCGCCTATTGGAAATCCGCCGCCAATAATCTTTCCGAGACAGGTAATATCAGGATCAATCCCGTATAAATGCTGTGCACCACCATATGTCACCCTGAACCCGGTTATCACCTCATCATAGATCAAAAGTATCCTTTCCTGCCTGCATATTTCCTGCATCCCTTCAAGAAATCCTTTTTCAGGTAAAACCACCCCCATGTTTCCCATCACAGGTTCAATAATCATACATGCAATGTCTCTATTCCTATTGATAATTGTTCGCACTGTATCGAGATTGTTAAAATCTGCCACATAGGTATGCTTTGCAAGGTCACCAGGGATGCCTTTGCTATCAGGAACACCGAATGTGGCAAGACCAGAACCAGCCTTTACGAGAAGGCTATCCACATGCCCATGGTAACACCCTCTGAATTTGATTATACCATTCTTCTCACTAAAGCCCCTCGCAAGTCTTATCGCACTCATTGTTGCTTCAGTGCCTGAGTTTGTAAGCCTCATCATTTCTATAGAGGGAAACGCATCGGTAATGAGCTTTGCCATCTCAATTTCATAAGGATGGCATGTCCCAAAGCTTGTCCCGTCTTCAAGGGCATTTTTTACCTCGTTTATTACACCATCATCGGCATGTCCAAGGATTATCGCTCCCCAAGATGCCACATAATCGAGAAAGGCATTCCCATCCACATCAAAAAGATAGGAACCCTTCCCTTTTTTTACATAGAAAGGTGTGTCGTTCACAGAGAGAAAAGCCCGCACAGGGCTGTTGACACCACCTGGCAGAAAACGTTTTGCCTCCTGATACAAAGCAATTGATTCTTTTCTATTCATGATTCATCGTGAGTGATGTTTTTTTGAACTCTCTCTTGCTGAAAAATATCTGAAAATTCACTATCCCCACCTTTTTTGAGATACGTTTTACCACATTCATACAATCTTCCATACTCTTTCCATGAATCATGGTATAGATGGTATAGTCCCAGTAACCGCCATTATCCCTTTCATAACAGTGGGTTACTTCACGAAAAGAAGCCATCATCTTCCCTACCCTCTCTATATCTTTTTCCTCTACCTTCCATACTACCATTGCGTTATATGCATAGGATGCTTTCCTGTGATAGAGCACAGCAGCTATCCTTCTGATAATCCCCTCTTTTTTCAGGTATTTTAACGTCTCTATTAATTCCTCTTCGCTCATGCCTATCGTGTTTGCCATTTCATGGTACGGTCTTTCAGTTATTGGAAAATCATAGACAATCTCTCTCAAGACCTTTTCTGGACTACCTGCCATGTTGACTATTCTTACACATACCTGAAACGGTTTTCAAATAAAATGTAGATGAACTACCCCGTAGCAAAGCTGCGAGGTATCTGGAATACAGAATACAGTAGTCAGAAGTCAGAATTTTTTTGAATATATTTTAATCCTCCTTCTGGATTCTGAATTCTGGATTCTTGCCCAGAAGCAGAGCTTCAAGGAATTCTTTTGATTAAATTGTTCAGGTAAAATACAAAAAACCCTTTACTTTGAGTGAAAAAAACATTACATGATAATAAAAAAATCAGGAGCAAGTATATGGCAAAACCAGCAACAAGGGTAGACAAAATACCCCCTTATCTCTTTGCAAGGATAGATAAAAAGAAAGATGAAGCAAGAAAAAGAGGGATTGACCTCATAGATTTCAGTATAGGGGACCCGGATATTCCCACTCCAAAGCATATCATTAAAAGCATGCGGGATGCTGTCAATGATCCCAAAAACCACAGGTATCCGAGTTATGAAGGTATGATTGAATATAGAAAGGCGGTAGCTGGTTGGTATCTCAGAAGATTCAATGTAAAACTCAATCCGGAGAACGAGGTGGTTGCTCTCATCGGGTCAAAAGAGGGGATTGCCCACTTACCATGGGCTTATATAGAACCAGGGGATGTTGCCCTGATACCATCCCCTGGTTATCCTGTATATAAAATATCTACTTTACTGGCTGGCGGTAAACCTTATATCATGCCCCTACTGGAAAAAAACAAATTTTTGCCTGTCCTTGAAACCATCCCGGAAAGTATACTAAAAAAGGCAAAAATCATGTTTATCAACTATCCAAATAACCCAACAGGGGCCCATGCCAGTGAAGCATTCTACAAAAAGGTACTACATTTTACAAAGAAACATGGTATCCTTGTCTGCCATGATGCAGCGTATAGTGAAATCACCTACGATGGATACAATGCCCACAGCATTCTGGAATTCGATAAAGATAAGAATCATTCCATAGAGTTTCACTCCCTTTCAAAAACATACTGTATGACAGGCTGGAGGATAGGATTCGCAGTGGGTAATGCTGATGCAATATACAATCTTGGTAAGTTAAAAACAAATATTGATTCCGGTGTATTCCAGGCAGTTCAATATGCTGCTATTGAAGCGCTGAGCGGGAGTCAGGACTGCGTTGCAGAGATGAAAAAAACCTTTCAGAACAGAAGAGACGTGGTTGTGGAGGGTCTTACATCCATCGGGATTAGAGTGGATAAACCCCTTGCCACATTCTATATATGGGCAAAGGTACCGAAAGGCTACACATCAGAAGGTTTCTGCGAAAAACTTATTGAAGAAACAGGTGTTGTTGCTACCCCCGGCAATGGCTTCGGCGATGAGGGAGAAGGCTATTTCAGAATTTCTCTCACGGTGAATGAAAAAAGGATAAAGGAAGCAATAAACCGGTTACAATCACTCAAGTTGTAATAAATATTTGGGATTCTCGATTTGCGATTTTAAATCTATTACCGGGGCTTGCGCCTGTCCCCGTAAGGGGGTCGCCCCCTCCCCAAACAAAGCTTGTGGAGCTTCCCCACTCGTTTGCTGTGCAAGCTGGATAGATTCCGATTTGATGACTCTTTCCCGAACTCTTGCATAAAGCTGTCCATGTTCATAATGCAATCATTCAAGTTGTAATCGCTATTTTTTGCTGGGATAGAAGTAATAGTCGAGTCTACAAGCTGATAAACTCTGATGTTTTTCAAGAAAGTGGATAACTCATTGACATTCATAATAACAGTGCTACAATACTAATAACAGTTTATAATCATTATATTTTCTTCTTGTGGTGATGAAGGCAGTGAATAGGTTTTTAACTGACGACTATTCACTAACGACTGTTCACTGAAGTAACAGTGAATAGTGAAAGTGGGAAAAAGGGGATACAGGAACGATGGTAACAATTCAAAAAACAAAATCAGCAAACCAGATTACTTTAGCCTTCCAAGGTGAAGACAATGGAAATAAAGAAATGGTTCAAGATTCAATATAAGCACTCATCTATTCCGATATTCTTCATCAAATTTCCAATTCATAATTTGTTCTTATTCACCGTGATTTGCTTTGCCTTATTCATGACTTCAATTGCCCATGCTGCTGGGGCAGTTGACCTTCCCCAGACAGGGCAGACAAAGTGCTATGATACAGCCGGTACAGAGATAGCCTGCGCAACAACAGGGCAGGATGGGGAGATACAGGCCGGGGTTGCTTGGCCGAACCCGAGGTTTGTTTCTGGTACAGGAGATGAAGCGGACTGTGTTACCGACAACCTTACCGGGCTCATGTGGCCAAAGAACGGGAATCTCCCCAATGGCACAACGGCCTGGATTAGCGCCATAGACTATCCAAGATCCCTCACTCTCTGTGGACATTCGGACTGGCGATTGCCCAATATCAACGAACTGGAGAGCCTCGTCAATGCGGACACACCCGATTCTGCTGCCTGGCTTAATACCCAGGGGTTTACCAATGTGCAGTCGGGCTGGTATTGGTCGTCTACTTCGTACGCCGGCAATACAGGCCGCGCGTGGATCGTCGGCATGTCTTCCGGCGACGTGGGCAACGACGGTGAGCACTTTACCTACTACGTCTTGCCGGTTCGTGGATCATTCGGTAATTCGGTCATTTGGAAGACCGGTCAGACCACCATATACCGCTACGGAGACGATGGAGACCTGAAGCAGGGGGTTTCCTGGCCTTCTCCACGCTTTAGCGATGAGAGCAACGGAGAGGTTATGGACAACCTTACCGGACTTGTATGGACAAAGGACGCCTATGCGCCTGGCCCCTCCGCGTGCAGCCCTGCCGCCATGAAAACCTGGCAGGAGGCACTCGATTACGTGAAGTGCCTTAACACCCAGAATTACCTTGGCCATAATGACTGGAGGCTTCCCAACAGGAAGGAGCTGATGAGTCTCGTTGACTTCTCACATGATCTTGCCCTGCCTTCGGGTCACCCCTTTACCAATGTTCAGCGGAACGATTACTGGTCGTCTACTACGTACGCCAACAATACGGGTAACGCATGGGGCTTCCGCGTGAGCTACGGCTACCCGACCAACCGCAATAAGGGCCTCGTCTTCTATGTGTGGCCTGTTCGCGCAGGCATTGTCGGTCAATCGGGTAATTTGGTCATCTCCATCCTCGACAAAGATGATCCATCCCGTCAGGTTTCCGGGGCCGCAGCAGATGGTGTATCCCGTACAGAGGTCAGGATCACCGGTGTCGCTTCCACCGATGTCGTAT
>CAIJOT010000205.1 GCA_903822335.1 uncultured delta proteobacterium | reverse complement strand
AATAAACTTTTATATACATTTATATAAGATTTTAGTTGACAAAATATATTTACTATATTAATAATGTATTATATAGGAGTATAGTGGCGAAGAAAAAAACAGAAGAAGAAAAAAAATCAATTCCTGTGATTGTCCGGTTAAGCAAAGAAGAGTATGAGATTTTAGAGAAAAGGGCTTCCATTCTCGGGATGAATGTATCTACATTCCTGAGATTGCTCATACGGCGGGGGAGGATCGAGCTGGACGAAAGGGAGCAAAAAATCTCATGAAAGGGGGTGAGAATATGGCGGTTAAGAAAAAAGCAGCACCAAAGAAGAAAGCAACGAGCAAGAAGAAATAAGGAAGGGGCGCAAGCCCCTTCTAAGACAAGCGACTGCGGACAAAGGAAGGCAGTGTACCCTTTGTGGGGGTTATGTGAAGGTATCTGCACTTTGGAAAACACTCATACGAAGGGGAAAGATAGAACTGGATAAAAAGGTAGATAAAGCTCAAAGAAGGAGGTGAGGAATAAATGACAAAGGCAGAATTCATCGCAAAGGTAGCAGCCAAAACAAAATTAAACAAAACACAGGCTGAGAAAGCGGTAAACTGTTTCGTTGACGTGGTAAAGGAAGCTATGAAAAAGAGCGACAAGCTGAGCCTAGTTGGTTTCGGGACTTTTTCGGTAGCGAAAAGAAAAGCCCGTAATGGAAGGAATCCGCAAACAGGTAAACCAATGAAGATTCCAGCAAAGAAGGTACCAAAGTTCTCAGCATCTCCATCGTTCAGGAAAATGGTAAAGTAATGTCCTCCCCAAGGGCACCCTCTCAATGTCTCTCTATCGGGAGAGGGTGCCTGCTTGCAGTGATAAAACATTTTTTAAAATCATCAACAAGATTCTCCTGTTGTGAAGGAATAGCGGGCCGTGGTAAACATATTGAGAATGCGTTTATTTGGCGATAAAAGGGACATCAAATGGGGGTCGTATATGAAAAAAGTGCTCATAATATATATGTTGTTTTTTACATGTATAATCACCGTATGTATTGCTGGGAGTAAGTTTGAGCAAATGGATACAAATAAAGATGGGAAGATAGACAAAAAGGAGTTTCAAGGGGCGGCGTCTACTCGGTTCAAACAATACGATAAGGATAACAATGGCTCCCTGGGTAAGGAAGAGTTCAATGCAAAGAAAGATACAAATTCTGACAAGGAGTTTGAATATATGGATGCCAATAAGGATGGAAAAGTGAATACAAAGGAATTCCTCGATGCAGCATCTAAAAGGTTTGATTTATATGATATTAATCACGATGGTTATCTGAGCAGGGAAGAATTTTATTCTCAACATGCATATCCGATACTTCGATTTTATTTCTAACTTCACGATTTTTGTAGAACCATGTTTTCCAATATATACAACCGGTAAAAAGAACAGTTTGAGAGAGGATATATGACGGTCATGCCACCTTACTGGTTCAACATGCCTTTAAACGTCAACACCAGGACGGTAATATCATCAGATTGAGGCTCTTCCTCAGTAAAGTCTTTTATAGACTGCATAACTTTTTCAGCAAGTCCTTCAGCCGTGGGATTTTTGTTT
>CAIJOT010000204.1 GCA_903822335.1 uncultured delta proteobacterium | reverse complement strand
GCAGAGCTGCGAGGTATCTGGAATACAGAATACAGTAGTCAGAAGTCAGAATTTTTTTGAAGATATTTTCATCCCACTTCTGGATTCTGAATTCTGGATTCTTACCCCGAAGCAGAGCTTCGAGGAATTCTTTTGATTAAATCATTCAGGCCCTAAGACTTCATACGCAAGGATATAGTCTTCACAGTAATCCGCTATTCCGGAATATGTTTGAAAAAATTGGGCGAAGGACATTTGCGTGAGCGGGGTGTATATGTTTGTAAAATCCCTTACATAACTGCTATCCATAACAACCACAAAGAATGCCTCGACGTCTCTTTTGTGGTCAGGCAATGTGTGCATGATAAGCTCAACTTTCGAAATCTTTGTGGGGAAGATAAGAGGTTTGTCGCCTGAGACAATATTTTCTTTCTCATATTCATTCGGAAAAAGCATCGTTACCTTATCATCGGCGGTGATATTGAAGATACCTACCTTTGCCGGCCGCCTTGTTTTCACCTCAATAACCGCATGTTCACCGTTTTTGTAGATGAGGCTGTTTGTTTTTGCCTTAATGCCTATGGGTTTTATCTTCGGTTCAGGTATGGATACAACGGCAACAATCCTGACCTTATATTCAGGGATGGGCGGGGTTGATTTGTCTTTTTGATACTGGTCAAGGGGCAGCCATTCCACCTTCTCTTTTACTATAAATCCTTTCGCATAGGTCTTGATGAAATCCACGGTGAGGGCCATATTTGTAACGACGGTGCTGGACGTTACCTTCACGCCTGCTGCCTGCTCAATCGCCGATACCCGTGCCCGCTGGAGGGCAATCAACTGGCACTGCTCAGCGCTCATCCCCACAATCGCACAAGAACCCTCGGCAGCGATGTTTTTGACAACCTTTTCAGCAAGAACAAATTGCGGCCATATGGCAATGAATATCATTAAAATAGCAAAGATTACCATGAGACACCTTTTCCTTCCCGTTCCTTTTTTCATAATATTGTCATATGCTAAATCCTCTCTCATAAATCCTGTGCCAGTATGATGCCATCACCTTTCGCAAATTCCCTCGATATGACAAACCATTGCTGCATATCGAGTGAAGATGCTATTTTTGTCAGTTTTTTCACATCGGATATATTCGCCCTGGATTTTACTTCAAAAGCAAAATGTCTCTCAGGGATTACAAAGTCTATTTCAGAGCCTTTCCGTCTCTGATAATAGCGTACTTCACCGAATTTCCTGAGCGTATGGAAACATGCATTCTCAAGAATATTACCGTCTGACACCTTACCAAACTGATTTATAATGCCTGTGTCACAGAAGTAAACCTTCTTTGCACTGCTCACCTCCCTGTCAACATTTGTGCTGTATGGAGGAACGAGAAAGATGAAATACGTGCCCTGAAGAAAGGATAGATAAGAATAGACAGTTCCCCTGGAAACCCCTGCTTCGGATGCAAGCTTGGCAATCTCCATTTTTGACCCCACCCTCTGCATAAGAAGGAAGATAAGGTCATGAAATGCCGACATATTCCTGAAATCAGCCAATGTCCTCACGTCCTTCTCGAAGTAAGAGTTGAAGATATCTCGCAAGGATGAGATTTTTTGTGTTACATCGTCATTCAGCACGACCTGGGGAAATCCTCCATAGGTAAGATATTCCTCATAGTGTTTTTTCAGTTTTTCAAAGGAAATCAGGTTCTTTTCTGTGTCCTTTTTCTTCAGGTCATCGCCGGATTCACGTTGACGACCCCTGAAAACAAGAAATTCTTCAAAACTGAGAGGATAGAGCTCAAAAATCACCTTTCTTCCGGCAAGGCTTTCAGGGAAAAGATTTTTAAGATAGAAACTGCTCGAACCGGTTAAAAAAAACTTTACATCATAATGGTCGTAAAGATATTTGATTGCTTTGACAATCCCCGGCTTTGTCTGTATTTCGTCAAGAAAGATGTATGCCTTCCTTGTTTGTGTAATCCCGAAAGGCTTCAAATTAGCCCATATATTGTTATAATCGTTTTCTTCAAAGATTCTCTGGTCGAGTATATTTTCAAGGTCCAGAAAGACCTTGTTGTCGCTTTCTATTTTTTCGTATATCATCTGAAGAAGGGTGGTTTTTCCAACCCTCCGCATACCGGTTACCACAATGATTTCACCTGTGTTGATATGCGATTCTATAGCTCTTAAAAGTGTCCTCGGGTAATTCATAATGCTACTTTACATATTTGGTATTATTTTGTCAAGTTATATTAGACATAATTGGAACTATTCATTCCCCGCAGAACTTTTACATCCACAACTACATTGACGGTAGAACATTGTTATTATTGACTTTCTTGCGATTTCATGATTTATAGCAACTGTTACTACCACTTCCTCAGAAGAAAGTTTCAAAAGGTAAATCGCTCTATGCAAGGTGTATTGACTTTCCAGCTATTTCAGCAATTGCAGACAATGTGTCTGCAATTTCCTCCGATACGTCTTCAGGCTGAAATTGCTGCTCTTTTACATTTACATTCTGCAAGAGCGGTGGTAATATAGTCATAATTATAGTCAACCTTAATTGGAGGTGATATGAGATGAAAACTTTATCAGTTTCTGAGGCAAAAATGAAGCTGAGCGCCCTCGTGGATTTGGTCAGTACAACTGATGAGGAAGTAGTAATTACCAAGAACGGTTCTCCTGTAGCAGTGCTTCTAAGCCCCGATGAATTTGAGAGCCTGAAGGAAACCATTGCAGTCCGGTCTGATCAGGAACTAATGGAAGAAATCAGGAAAGGCCTCGCACAACTGCAAAGTAAGAACGCCAGGCTATTCACCCTTGAGGAGCTCTTTGAATAAGCAGTCCATGCATACATTCATGATCCCTGATGATGTATCGGAGCTTATCCGGAAAATGCACCCTCATCTCAAGAAAAGAATAAAGGCTTCCCTTAAGATAATATTGTCAGATCCATCCTC
>CAIJOT010000203.1 GCA_903822335.1 uncultured delta proteobacterium | reverse complement strand
CATGTATCACCTGAAGCTGCGGAAGGTGGACCAATTGCGTTAGTAAAGAATGGAGACAGAATTGAAATAGATTTGAATAAAAAGACTATGAATATTCTTGTGAGTAAGGAAGAGATGGGTAGGCGGAAAAAAACATGGAAAAGACCTGAGCCCAAGATAAAGGAAGGCTACATGGCTCGGTATGCCAAACTGGTAACAGGTGCAGCGAGTGGTGCTGTGTTTAAGACAGAGGAGTGAGATGACGAGAGATGATACAACAGTAAGTAGTAAGGGTTATGTAGTAGGCAGATACAGGTCAGGAAAAGCAAATGGACAGTAAAATCATTGATGAAATTGCAGCAATCGTGGGAAGGGGGAATGTCCTTTCTTCTCTGGAGGAGAGGAAGTGTTACTCCTACGATGGAAGGATGGATGGTGCGATCCCTGATCTGGTTGTTTTTCCCTCATCTGCTAAGGAAGTATCACAGATACTCCTTCTGGCGAATGCATATCTTTTTCCTGTCATCCCGAGAGGGTCAGGATCAGGTCTTACAGGCGGTTCTGTTCCTGTGAATGGGGGGGTTGTGCTCTCTTTTACGAGGATGAATAAAATCCTTGAAATTGACACGAAAAATCTCATCGCTATTGTGGAGCCCGGAGTGATCACATATATGCTTCAGGAGGAGGTGGCAAAATACGGATTTTTCTATCCGCCCGATCCTGCATCGTATAAGTATTCGAGCATTGGGGGTAATATTGCTGAATGTGCAGGTGGCCCGAATTCGTTAAAATATGGTGTAACGAGGGACTATGTACTTGGTCTTGAGGTTGTCCAGCCTACCGGTGAGATTATCAATACAGGTGTGAGAACCATGAAGGGCGTGGTTGGATATGACCTTACCAGGCTATTTGTTGGCAGCGAAGGGACACTTGGGGTTGTTACAGAGATTATCCTGAAACTTATCCCACAACCAGAGGCAAAGGCTACAATTTTAGCACTTTTTCAGGAGGTAGATGATGCAGCAGAGACTGTTTCTGCAATCATTGCTGCAAAAATAGTACCTTCAACTATAGAATTCATGGATAAAGCATCAATAAAATGCAGCGAACAGGCTTCACCAATGGGACTCCCGGAAGGCATAGGGGGGTTATTGCTGATAGAGGTTGATGGTGACAAGGTGTCTATTGCGTCTCAGGCAGAAAGGATAAAACAGATTGTGCTTGAGAAGAAAGCAATTCGATGTGAGATGACAGAGGACCCGAAAGAATCTGACAGACTCTGGCAGGCAAGGCGTACCCTCTCCCAGGCTACGTATAATCTTAATCCTGTGAAAATAGCTGAGGACGTGGTGGTGCCACGTTCAAACATACCAGCGCTTATTCATGCCCTTGAGGAAATGGAGAACAAATTCAATATCCCGATTCTCAGTTTTGGACATGCCGGTGACGGGAATTTTCATGTGAGTATTATGATACAGGATACACCTGAACACAGGGCAAAAGCAGGAGAGGCGGTAAAGGAGATATTTACAGAAACAATCAGGCTTGGAGGGACACTTTCCGGCGAACATGGCATAGGGCTCTCTAAGGCAGCCTATCTCGGGATGGAACTTTCTCCTGAAATCATCACGACCATGAAGAAGATAAAACAGCTCTTTGACCCCAATAATATCCTCAATCCTGGAAAAATATTCATCTGATTATCCTGAACAATATCCATCGTTGACACTTTGGCCTTCTTCTCTGGATGGTGGTTGACATTATATAAAACGTGTATTATCTTGAATCTATGTCACCACAGGAAGAAAGTTGTGAAGTAATGAATAATAAAAGGAGGGTGTGATATGGCAGAGAGATTACAGGTTTTTAAATGTGAGGTTTGTGGGAATATCGTTGAGGTTTTGCATGGTGGTAAAGGTGAGCTTGTATGCTGTAACAAGCCTATGGTACTTTTAAAAGAAAATACTGTCGATGCGTCTCTTGAAAAACATGTTCCTGTAATTGAGAAGACACCAGACGGTGTAAAAGTAAAGGTTGGGAGTGTTCCTCACCCCATGGAGGAAAAGCACTACATAGAGTGGGTTGAGGTCAATGCCGATGGAAAAATTTATCTACAATTCTTATCGCCAGGCGCCAGTCCAGAAGTGTTTTTTACGGTAAAAGGGGAGCATATTACAGCCCGTGAGTATTGTACCATACATGGACTTTGGCAATCATAATAGGGAAATATAGCAGGTAGTAGGCAGTAAACAGTAGGCAGTAGGCAGAAAAAAACTACACATAAAACTGTTTACTTTTGTATTTCATATTCCATACGGTATTTTAAAAGAGGAGGAAATCTATGAAAGCATTAAAAGGAACAAAGACGGAAAAGAACTTACTTGCCGGATTTGCAGGAGAGTCACAGGCAAGGAACAGGTATACATACTTTTCCTCACAGGCGAGAAAGGAAGGATATGAACAGATATCCTGGATTTTTGCTGATACTGCCGAGAACGAAAAGGAACATGCAAAACGGTTCTTCCAATTCTCACAGGGTGGAGATGTTGAGATAGCTGCCACATTTCCTGCCGGGGTAATCGGGAGCACAAAGGAAAACCTTAAAGAGGCTGCCGCTGGAGAAAATCTTGAACATACGACATTGTATCCTGAGTTCGCCCGTATTGCAGAAGAAGAAGGCTTCAAGGAGATAGCAGATGTTATCAGAGAAATAGCCAGTGTAGAGAAGGGTCACGAAAAGAGATACCTTACTCTTCTCGCTAATATAGAAAAAGACAGGGTTTTTAAAAGGGATTCGGTAGTGAAATGGAGATGCAGGAACTGCGGGTATATCCATGAAGGGAATGAGGCACCTCAGGAATGTCCGGCCTGTGCTCATCCAAGGGCACACTACGAGTTGTTAGCAGAGAATTATTAACAGAAATATAGAATACAGAAGCGATCTGACTTCTCCAGTGTAGCTTAACCCTTCAATTACCGGGAGAAGCCCCCTGTTTTCTTACGTGCTGGTGCTCCACGCAGAGAAAACTTGCTGTGCAAATCCTTCGGTGAGAGTGTCCCCCCATCCCCCTACCGCTTCGCTCCAGGGGGCTCTCTGCCTCGCCGGGATTTTTACAGGGTTTTCTTGACTGCACTCCACAATGCACGGGTGCGAAAAAGGGGTTTCTCCTATTCCTCCAAGACTGAGGGGTTACAGTGTAGTTAGCTTTTTCCTTGACATGACTTTCATCCATCTGTTAGTTTTGTCATTGTATGAAAGCGGAAGAAATAAGGATTCTTTACAGCCCAAACCCCTGTTTTACAATCCAAAAAAAAAGTAAGAAATAGGTTATGAAGATAGCCGGTATTCAATTTGCATGTTCAAAGGACAAGGACAAGAACATCGAGAATGCTCTGAGAATAATGGATGTGGCGCTTAAAGAAGAAGCCAGGATCATCTGTTTTCAGGAGTTGTTTAATGTGTACTGGTTTCCAAAAGATAGGGATAAAAATGCCTTTCAATTGGCCGAGGACATGGAGAGTGATGCTATAGAAATGATAAAGAACAAAGCAAAGGAAGGGGATGCGGTAGTGATATTGCCCATATTTGAAAGAGAGGGCTCACAATATTTTAATAGCTGTGTTGTGGTGAGCGGTGACGAAATAGTCGGTACGTATAGAAAAATTCATATTCCTGATATACCCCTCTGGGAAGAGAAGTTTTACTTTTCTATTGGAGATAAAGGGTTTCCAGTCTTTGAGACACCTTATGGAAAGATTGGCATTCAAATCTCATGGGATAACCTGTATCAGGAAGGAGCAAGAATCCTTGCATTAAAAGGTGCTGATATAATATTTGCACCTACAGCATGTGCTTTTAAATCCCAGCATATCTGGCAGACAGTAATATCAGGTAATGCCATAACAAATGGGATATTTATAATGAGGATTAACAGGGTAGGAAGCGAAGATGCTCAAGATTTTTATGGTATGAGCTTTTGTGTAAACCCTGAGGGAGAATTGATAGGGGGCCCGACAGGGAGAGCTGATAGTGTTCTTTTGGCAGAGGTAGACCTCGAATACATAAAGCATGTGAGAAGGGAATGGCCCTTGATGAGGGAACGGAAGCCTTCATTGTATAAAGAGATCCTGATGGAGATATAATGAATACCGAACCTACGCTTTGTATAATATGCGCCTGGAAAAAGGATTGTCAGAAAAAGTTTTTAAGAGGTAAAGATGCGACACTCAGGTGTCCTGATTTTACGAAGGATGTATCTATAAAGGATAGGGAGAAACTTGATGATCAGAAAAAGGATAGTGGAGATAATAGATGAGGCATGTAACAGTTGTAAAGAAAAGGGGGTTTTGCCTCACGAAATCAGCATTTATCCCATTATAGAGATACCAAGAGAAGAAGAATTTGGCGATTATTCTACAAACATCGCCTTTTTTTTAGCCCCTAAACTGAAAAAGAATCCTCAGGAGATAGCAAAAATTCTCATTCAAAATATGAGATCTGGTGAAGTATGTGAGAAGGTGGAGCCTGCAGGCAAAGGGTTTATCAACTTTTATATCAGGGATGAAATATGGAGAAACGCTCTGAAGGAGGTTTACGATAAAGGAATAGCGGCACTGTTTCCTCACATAGGTAATGGGAAAAAGGTGTTGATAGAGTTCGTCAGTGCAAACCCTACAGGTCCTTTACATATAGGCCATGGAAGGGGGGCGGTAGTAGGGGATGTGCTTTCAAATATTCTGAAAAAGGTTGGGCATGAAGTGGTAAAAGAGTATTACATAAACGATGCAGGTAAACAGATACAGACCCTCGGTGAATCTACATATATAAGGTGGAGGGAGCTGAAAGGTGAAAAGGTTCCTTATCCAGGGAACCTTTATCAGGGAGAGTATGTGAAAGACCTTGCAGTACTTCTGATAGAAAGAAATGTTTCTATTCCTGAAGATAGCGAAAAAGCCATAAAGTTTATGGCAAGGTTTGCTGGTGATACGGTAATGAAGGGAATCATGAAAGATCTTGTGGATTTCGGGGTTTTGTTTGATAGCTTTTACAGGGAATCGGGCTTATATGAGAAAGGTGTTGTAGATGATACAATAGAGATGCTGCGAAAAAAGGATTATGTATATGAGAAGGACGGTGCCCTCTGGTTCAGGACAAGCTCTTTTGAAAATGATGAGGACAGGGTATTGGTAAAATCCGATGGAGAAAAAACATACTTTGCATCAGATATTGCCTATCATAGAGACAAATTTGAGAGGGGTTTTCATACCCTGATAGACATCTGGGGTTCTGATCATCATGGCTATATCCCGAGGTTGAAAGCCTCCATAAAATCCTTAGGAAAGGATAAAGATAGCGTAAAAGTCATACTTATCCAGTTTGTTACCCTTCTAAAGGATGGGAAACCTGTAGGCATGTCCACAAGGGCAGGACAATTTACCACATTAAAAGAGGTTCTGGATGAAGTTGGAAAAGATGCGGCGCGGTTTTTCTTCCTTATGAGAAAGAGCGATGCCCACCTTGAGTTTGACCTTGACCTCGCAAAGAAGACATCGAATGAAAACCCTGTATATTATGTGCAGTATGCCCATGCAAGGATTGAAAGTATTTTCAGGAATGCGAAAGAGGAAGGTATTGATATTCGCTCATTAAGGGATGAAGAGGTGGATGTAAGTCTTCTCACGTTGAAAGAAGAAATTACTATCATCAAAGGGATACTCCATTTCCATGATGTAATGGAAGGGAGCGCAAGGAGTTTAGAGCCGCACAGGATAACCTTTTATCTGCTTGATCTGGTTGGGAAATTCCATAGTTATTACAATAAAACAAGGGTTCTGGGAAATGATAAACAACTGACACTGGCGAGGCTGTTGCTTCTTAAAATGCTACAGGAAGTTATTAGAAGCAGCCTGGAAATACTCGGTGTATCAGCACCGGAGAAGATGTGATAGAAACAATAACCCGTTACGGATTACGGTTTTTTAAAAACTGATGGCAGAATACTGGTAGCGAAAAGCGAAAGAGGAGTATAAATGGAGAAGACAGAAAAGACTAAGAGCAAAACGAGAGAATACGTTGAATCTTTGATTATAGCGGCAATCATTGCCTTTTTTGTGAGAAGTTTTTTCATACAGGCCTTTAAAATCCCTTCAAGTTCTATGGAACCAACGCTCCTCGTAGGAGACCACCTCCTTGTGAACAGGTTAACCTATGTGATGAAAATCCCCTTCACCGATATTGTGTTTTTGAACCTTGGAAGCCCCAAGAGAGGTGATGTCATAGTTTTTCGTTATCCTGTGGATGCAAGTAAAGATTTTATTAAAAGGGTTATAGCAACAGAAGGGGACACGGTTGAGATAAAGGATAAAGCTATCCACATAAACGGGAAAACGATAAAAGACCCATGGGGATATTATTCTGATGACTCAATTATGCCAGGCTATCTTTCTCCAAAGGATAATTTAGGACCTATTGTGGTCCCGAAGGATTCCTATTTCGCCATGGGGGACAATAGAGATAAAAGCCTTGACAGCAGGTTCTGGGGTTTTGTAAAAAGGGAACATCTTGTTGGAAAAGCACTCATACTGTATTTTTCCTGGGACGGAAAATCCAGCAATATCATTCATTATATACGATGGGCGAGGATAGGGAGACTAATCAGATGACGCTGCAACCCGTAAGCCGTAACCGGCAACCCTCTATTACCGGGGCTTGTGCCTGTCCCCGTAAGGGGGTCGCCCCCTCCCCAAGCAAAGCTTGTGGAACCTCCCCCTCTCGCTCGCTGTGCAAGCTGGATAGATTTTCATAGGGATGTTATGGTATTATTACAAGAAATGAAAAAATTTATTCTATGCATCCTAATAGCTTTAATGCCCTTTCCTTTGTTTGGATGCGGTCATTCCTCATCGGTCTACTATTTTTTAAAAGGCTACAGGAGCGAAGTTCAAGGCCAATATGAGGATGCAATCAAGCATTATACATCAGCCCTTAAGTTAGATTCAAAATCCTCAGGCATTAGAAGTGAGCTTGCCCTTTTATATATAAAAAAGGGGGAACTTGGAAAAGCAGAAGGGCTATTAAAAGAAGCGATAAACATAGACCAGAATAACCGTCAGGCCCTTATATTGCTTGGTAGTGTATATTCCGCTAAAGGCGAACTGAGTCAAGCAAAAGCTATGTATGAAAAATGTATTGAGATGAACAATGAAGACACAGAGGCATACCTCTACCTTGGTGCGATATACATAGCAGAAAAAAAACACATAGAAGCTATCAACGTATATGAGAAGATTTTGGCGTATGATGATGACAACATCATAACTCTTTATTATATAGGTAGATTGAGTGCAGAGCTAAAAAATTATAATAAGGCAAAACAGTATTATAGTAAGGCTATTGAATTAAAGCCTAACTTTGAGCCTGCCCTCCTGGATTTAGGCACCATTTATGAGCTTGAGGGTGACTCTGACAAAGCGGTAGGGTATTATCAGCAGATTATTATGATAGACCCCATGAATAAAAAGGTCAGGTCAAGAATTGCAAACATATTTGTGAAAAAACAGGAATATGATAGGGCAATTCATGAATTTGAGAAATTGTCAGACCTGGATAGAAGCGATCTTTCAGTAAGAATCAAAATAGGCCTTTTGCATCTTGAAAAGGGGAGGAACGAAGAGGCGATAAGGGAATTTACCCTTGTACTTGCCTCAGCACCGAAAAATAACACAGTAAGGTTATACTTAGCTATGGCATGGAAAGAAAAAGGAGATTTAAGAAAAGCAATAGATGAGCTCCTGAAGGTTGACCCCAAAACAGATGAATTCCAGAATGCTCTTAAAAATCTGACCTTGCTTTATATGAAAGCTGGGCTTATTGATGAGGGAATAGATACAATCAAGGGATACCTGACAGAGAGAAAGAATGATATGGATATATATATGTTGTTATCCATGCTTTATGAAGAGAAGATGGATTACCTTAAAGGTATTGAAACACTGGAAGTGGCAAGGAATATTGATCCAAAGAATCTTGATGTCCTGTACCAGATAGGTGTGTTGTATGAAAAACACAATGATACTGACAAGGCCTTACATTATATGGAAGAAGTATTAAAGATTGACTCTGAACATGCGAATGCCCTTAACTTTATTGGTTATTCCTGGACAGAGAAAGGCGTAAGCCTTGATAAGGCTGAGGAGATGATAAAAAAGGCACTTACAAAAAGACCGGATGATGGATATATTATAGACAGTATTGGCTGGGTATATTACAAAAAGGGTGATTATAAGAAGGCCCTTGCCGAGCTATTAAAGGCCCATCAAATATTACCTGACGATCCTGTCATTGCCGAACACTTAGGTGATGTGTATGTTAGTCTAAAAGAATACGATAAGGCTATTGATTCTTTTGAAAAATCTATGAAGTTAGAAAAGAAAGAGGATCGAAAAAAGTTACTTGAAAAGAAGATAAAAAGTCTTGAAGAAAAGAAAAAGTGAAGAGAATTGTACTCCTCTGTGTATTTTTTCTTTCAGCCTGTGCATTATTTCCCCATAAAGTTTCCCATATTAGATGGCCTGACAATATTGAGTATTTAGAAGCACTATGTGAACTCGATATGTCATGGAAAAACATGAAATATTCCGGTTCCATGTCGTTGATAATCGAGTATCCTGATAAACTGCATATGGAAGTGTATAGCCCCTTCGGTGATACGATTGTGTATCTAAACAGGGATAGAGGGAGTTTTTTGTCAATTAGTGAAGATGAAAGGATTACTGAAGAAAAAAGATTTGAGGAAAAATTTGGTATAAAACTTAATGATTTTATTGATGATATTGTTATGAAAGGATATAAAAACAGAATGCCCGGAGAGTCATATATCCAGAGAGGATATTACAGGGTTATCTATACACTTAACCCCGATGAAAACAAAATATGCTGGGAAGGAATGGATGGCAGGATATGTATGAAATTTATTGAAGCACGGTTCAACAGAGAGGAGGCTATTGGAAAAGGTCGTAATAGGGAAATGTGATACCTATGATGTAAAAAGGCTAAAAGAATTTTTCTATAAGGGCTTCAGGGAAATAGATTTTAATATAAGAAGCCACGCAAGGGTTTTATTAAAGCCCAACCTTCTTAGCGGTAAACCCCCTGAAAAGGCAGTAAATACCCACCCCTTATTTGTAAAGGCATTCGCTGAAATCTTATTAGACCATTCCTGTGATGTGTATATAGGGGATAGTCCAGGTTATGAATCAACAGAAAAAGCTCTTAATAATTCTGGTATTATGGACATTGTTAAAAGTAATGGCTTAAAAGTATCATCATTTAAACATAAGATTATTAAAAAAATAGATGGCATTTCTCCTTATAAGGAATTCGTCTTAGGAGAAGACCCTGCACATTACGATACTATTATTAATCTACCAAAACTCAAGACCCATGCAATGATGGGCATGACTCTTGGTGTCAAAAATACCTTCGGTTTTATTCATGCACTCGAAAAGGCGAGGTGGCACCTGAGGGCAGGGAAGGACAGGATGATTTTTGCCTCAATACTAATAGATATCCATAATATTGTAAGACCTTCAATCACAGTTCTTGACGGTATTCTTGGTATGGATGGTGATGGGCCATCTAATGGAAGGGCAAGGAGCCTGGGTGTTGTTGCTATGAGTAATAATGCCTTTATTCTTGATTATTGTGTCGAGAAGCTGGTTGGTATTCCATCCCCGCTACCCGTAAGCATAAAAGCAATGGGCTACGATCTGATAGAGGATTATGAGGTTGTAGACTTTGGGATACCTGCAATAGATAGTTTCAGGATACCAGGAACGATGGATACAGATTGGGCCTTACCGAAATGTGTGAAGGGTATTCTAAGAAACCTGCTTGTGAAGAAACCAAAACTAAAAAAAGGCATGTGCAAAGGTTGCAACATATGTATGAATGTCTGCCCGGCAGGTGCAATTTCATCACCTGAGAAAGTACTGCTATTCGATTATACAAAATGTATACGATGCTACTGCTGTCAGGAAATGTGTCCTGAAGGAGCAATCAGGGTTTAACCGCCTCCAATGGGTGGGAATATGCTTACCAAATCCCCGTCTTTCACAACATAATCTTCCTTCACATGATTTCCCCTGATGATGATTATCTTGGGTATGTTATCGGGAAGTTTCAGTTCTCTGATGATTTCACCAACAGTGATTTCTCCTTGCAGGATTTTTTTGCAGGAAAAACTCCCGCTGCCTTTCGGGAGATACTCTCTAAATGTGGCAAAAAGCCTTATTTCTATTTCCACGGTCGGCCTGAAGCCTCTTTATAATTTACCCCATCAAACAATACGCACTTGTCTATTTCTATGTTTTGAATATACGGTTTCACGTCCTCGATGTTGTCATTCAATTTAATACAAGACCCGCAGTCAGAACTCAGGTTCCTTGGAACTGGTACGAGTTCAAAGGTAAATCCCTGCTTTTTCAATATTTTTTCGACCCTTAGCACATCATGTATGGTATGGAAAATCAGAAAGTACGTATTATCCCTTTGCAATCTCTCTCATGACCTCCAGAAATCTGCATATGTCCTCATTCTTTGTGAAATAACCTGGTGAAATCCTTACCGTCCCCTCAGGAAATGTACCGATAGTCTTATGCGCCATGGGTGAGCAATGGAGCCCCACCCTTACGTATATTTCTTTCTTGTTCAGCTCATATCCTACCTCAGAAGGCAGTTTGTTTTTGATATTGAGGGAGATTACAGGCACATTCGTGTTCCCTGTATGATTACCATATAATATTACGTTATCAAACTTTGATAATTCCTGAACAATCAATGTTCTTAATTCGTTCTTTCTTTGCATAATGTTTTTTTGACCGGTTTTTTCAATAAAGGCCAGGCCGCCAAGAAGGGAAGCAATGCCCGGTGTGTTCGGTGTTCCACATTCATATTTATCCGGCAGGAAATCGGGGTGTTCTATAGACTCTGATTTACTTCCTGTCCCCCCGAATTTGAGTGGTTTAAGTTCTATGCCATCCCTGATATACATGGCGCCAAGACCCTGCATACCATAGAGTGATTTATGGCACGAGAAGCAGAGAATATCAATGCCGTCTTTTTCTATATCGATGGGGTATGCACCAATGGTCTGACACGCATCTACGATAAGGATAATGTCATTGATAACCTGCCTGATCTCCCCGAGAGGCTGGGTTGTTCCGATCACATTTGAACCATGGTTAATCACAAGAGCCTTTGTATTTTTCTTCACTGACCTCTTGATCTGTTTTATATCAAGTTTTCCTTCCCGTGTGCAGTGAATAACAGAAATCTCTATTCCTTTTTCGTTTTTTAGGAACATGAGCGGTCTCATCACAGAGTTATGTTCCAAAGACGTCGTGATCACATGGTCTTTTTCTTGCAACAATCCGAGGATGGCGAGATTGAGTGACTCTGTCCCGTTCTGGGTAAATATTAACCTTTCGGAATCCTTACCATTGATGAATTGGGTCAGTTTCTCTCTTGCTTCAAATATTGTCCTTGCAGCTTCAATAGAAAGAGTATGCCCGCTTCTTCCAGGATTTCCTCCGATACTCCGGATAAATGTATTTACATATTCGATAGTCTCTTCTGGTTTAGGGAATGATGTAGCAGCATTGTCAAGATAAATCATTGATAACCTCAGAAGACAGGATAAATTTGTATGACTTCTGATTGTAAGTCAAGCAATTCCATGGATGTATTGTAGAGAATATACATGGACAAGGCAAATGAATAATATGAATAAATCTAAGTATTTTAATAGAATTGATGACTATATGATTATGAAACAATAAAAAAGGGGAGCTTGGTGCTGTGCTCCCCCGGTTTTTTGTCTCTTTTTGCTATCTGCCGAGTTTGCTTTTGAATTTTTCTATCAGTTTTGGAACGACCTGATTCAGGTCTCCCACAATACCATATGAAGCGTTTTTGAATATCGGTGCATCAGGGTCTTTGTTGATGGCGACGATACAGTCAGAGGTCCTCATGCCTGCAAGGTGCTGGATAGCGCCGGAGATGCCGCAGGCTATGTAAATTTTTGGTTTTACTGTCTTTCCTGTCTGGCCAACCTGATGTTCATAGGCAACCCAGCCTGAATCAACAGCTGCACGGGATGCACCCAATGCGCCGCCCAGTACCTTTGCCAGATCCTGGAGCATCTTGAATCCTTCTGGTTTGCCAACGCCTCTTCCTCCAGAAACGATGATGTCTGCCTCAACGAGGTTTATGGCGACCTCTGATTTCATAAAATCAAGTATTTTTGTGTTTAAATCAGCTTCTGCTATTGAGAAAGTCTCTTTTACTACCTCACCTGATTTTGAGGTATCTTTTGCTGGCATTGGAAAAGATTTTGGCCTTACTGTTGCGATTTGTGGTTTTGCTTTTTCATTCACTACAGTTACCGTGTAGTTGCCACCGAATGCTGCCCTTGTCATTTTAAATTTACCGCCATCAATTGCAAGACCGATACTATCAGTACAGAGCCCAAATTGAAGTTGCGCTGCGCTCGCTGCGGCAACATCAGTTCCCTGACTGGTTGCCCTGAAAAGGGCTATTTCCGGTGTGTATTTGCTGAGAAGGGAACTCGCAGCCTTTGCATATGCGTCAGGCCTGAAACCCTTAAAAACATCGCCTTCTATGGCATACACCTTTGAAACACCATAATAGAATGCTTCTTTTGCAAGGTCATCAACCTTTTCACCGATAATAAAGGCACACACACTGGAGCCAAGACCATCTGCAAGTGTTTTCCCAATACCCAATAATTCATAGGACATAGGAGAAATATCTCCGTCTTTATGCTCTATATATACCCATACGTCGTTAGCCATTATTCTCCCTCCTCCAGTTATTTTATAACTTTCATATCTATCAGTTTATCTACTACGCTCGCTGCAACTTCTTCAATTTCACCTTTCAGTATCTCACCGGCTCCTCTTGGAGGTGGTACAGTAATCTCCACAACCTTCGTGGCAGAACCTGCAGCTCCTACCTTTCCTTTGTCAACTCCCAGGTCATCGGCACTCCATTTGGGGATTTCCATCTTTGAGGCTTTTCTGATACCCATCAGGTTAGGAAGCCGTGGCTCATTTATTCCCTTTATCACAGATATAACGGCCGGTAGTTTTGCTTCAACAACTTCAATACCACCTTCGATTGCTCTTTCAACTATTATTTTTTTATTTGCTGCGTCAACTGAACGGACTTTGGAAACATAGGTGAGCTGGCTGAAGCCGAGTTGTGATGCAATCTCAGCCGCCACGACACCTGTACTACCATCTGTTGATTGTTTTCCACAGAATACGATGTCAACATCGCCAATCTTTTTCATCGCAGAAGCGAGCACATACGACGTTGCGTAGGTATCAGAACCGGCAAATGCTGGATCGGTAAGCTGATGTACCTCATTCACGGTGAGTGCAAGGGCATTTCTCAAAACATCGGCAGCCTTATCAGGGCCCATCGAGATAGCTACAATATCCCCATCATAGTTTTCCCTTGTGAGGAGGGCCTCTTCAAGGGCAAACTCGTCAAACGGGTTTATAATGGAATCTATCCCTTCTCTTTTAAGTGTGCCGTTTGGAATATCCCACTTTACTTCTGCTTCAGTATCAGGAACCTGTTTTATACATACTACTATCTTCACAGTATCCTCCTTGATTTTTTTATTCACCCTTAAATGTGGGCTTTCTTCTTTCAACAAAGGCAGTCATGCCTTCTTTTTGGTCTTTTGTGCCAAAGCATAACCCAAAATCTTTTGCTTCCAGCAAGAGCCCTGACTCTATGTCAAGGAATAGGCTTTTGTTTATGCATTCCTTTGCTAACTTCATGGAAATAGGGCCGTTTGCTTTTATCTTTTCAGCAAGGACCGTTACTTCCTTCATTAATTCTTCATGGGGTACTACCTTGTTTATGAGTCCCATCTCATAAGCTTCCTGAGCTGTAATTGTTTTACCGCTGAATATTAACTCCTTTGTCTTTGCCAATCCAATGAGTTTTGCTGTCCGTTGTGTTCCGCCAAAACCAGGGAATATACCGAGGGTTATTTCCGGGAACCCGACCTTTGCTTTATCTGAGGCGTAAATAATATCACATGCAAGTGCTACTTCAAAACCACCGCCGAGGGCGAAACCATTTACTGCGGCAATAACAGGTTTGTCCATATTCTCAAAGGTAGAAAAGGCTTCATGTCCCCTCTGGGAAAAGGTCATACCTTCCAGGGCGTTCATGTCTTTCATCTCCAGTATGTCTGCCCCTGCAATAAACGCTTTTTCACCTTCCCCTGTAACGATAACGACCCTGACGTCTTTGTTGTCATTGAGAGCATTCCCAACGTGTTTTAGCTCATCAAGGGTTTCAGAATTGAGTGCATTTAAAGCTTTTGGTCTGTTGATCTTTACAGTCGCTATACCATCCTTAAATTCAACAAGTAAATTCTTATAATCCATGTTTTATACCTCACTTTCGAGAACTGCTGCTAATCCCTGTCCACCGCCGATACACATAGAGACAAGTCCATACTTCAGGTTGAGTCTCTTCATCTGATAGAGGGCGGTCGTAACAAGTCTTGCGCCTGTGCATCCAATTGGGTGCCCAAGCGATATTCCACCACCAAAGACATTGCATTTTTCCATATCAATTTTTAACTCTTTTATACAGGCCAGAGACTGTGATGCAAAGGCTTCATTAAGCTCAATTAAATCTATCTTATCGAGGGTCAGATTTGCCTTTCTTAAAGCTTTTCTAATTGCAGGTATTGGGCCGAGACCCATGTATGCAGGGTCTACTCCACCTGCTGCATAGGCAATAATCTTACCCATCGGTTTAATGCCAAGTTCTTTTGCCTTATCCGCTGTCATCAATACGACTGCAGCGGCTGCATCGTTTAAGCCGGATGCATTTCCTGCTGTGACTGTTCCGTCTTTTTTGAATGCCGCAGGGATTTTTAACATTTTTTCAAGGCTTGTATCCATTGGTCTTTCATCGGTATCAAATACAATCGGGTCTCCCTTCTTCTGCGGGATGACCACCGGCACAATTTCCGGCTTGAAGAGACCTTCCTTTATCGCTTTCATCGCTCTCTGGTGGCTTAAAAGACCAAATTTATCCTGTTCTTCCCTTGAAATTCCATATTTTGCTGCAATATTTTCTGCTGTGACACCCATGTGGTAGCCATAGAATATTTCCCAGATTCCATCAAGGACCATGAGGTCAATTGCCTTTGTGTCAAACATCCTTGCGCCCCACCGTAGAGAGGGCATAGCAAAAGGTACAAGGCTCATGTTTTCCATACCACCAGCAACAACAACCTCGTTATCTCCTGCCACGATTGACTGTATACCATTAATAATGGCTTTCAAACCGGAGGAGCAGACCTTGTTGATTGTGTAGGCATTCGTTTCCTTGGGAACTCCACCATAGATACTTGCCTGCCTGCCGGAGTTCTGCCCCAACCCCGCCTGAATAACATTACCCATGATCACTTCATCAATAACAACCTCTTTTAAATTACTATCATAATCGTAATATTTTGCTTCGAGTTCCGTGTCAGTTTTACCTTCAAATATGTCTGGCGCAACATCCTTATCCTTGTTCTTCGATGGTCTGATTCCTGCTCTCTTGATCGCTTCTTTGATTACCAAACCTCCGAGTTGTACTACCGGTACATCCTTAAGGGATTGACCAAACTGTCCTATAGCTGTTCTTGCACATGAAACAATTACTGCTTCTCTCATAGTTCACTCCTTTTTCTTAATTTGTCTCTTCATTTATTTGAAATAAATTTCACAATCTTTTATCGTAAATGCAGAAATTTGTCAACCATTATTCACAGATTGAAGGTTTTTTGTCTATTACCGGGGCTTGCGCCTGTCCCCGTAAGGGGGTCGCCCCCTCCCCAAGCAAAGCTTGTGGAACCTCCCCCTCTCGCTCGCTGTGCAAGCTGGATAGATTCCATAGATTCCCACGGGCGACGCAAGCCAGCAGAGTACCACGTTTTTAAACGTGGGTGAATGCTTCCGTTATTTGCGCAAAGCGTATGTATTCACAGTGCCACGGGCTTGCCCATGGGAATCTATATTGGATGTGGTTATGAAAAAAGATGTTTTTTGACGGCTTTCAGTGCCTCATTACCATAAAACGCCTTGAACTCTTTTACCACCTCATCAAAGGGTATATCGTTATAAATCCCCCTGTGTTGCAAATATGTTACAAATGTCCTTCCATCGGGGAGTAAGGATGGGAATATGGCATCTTCCATCCCATTGAATTCGACCACAGGCACATCAATTCTTTTGCACATACCCCTGTCGAAGGCGCAGGTTGCCTTTACCCATTTGCCGTCTATATAAATGTTGTTGTAGCAATGGAAGATAAACTTGTCTGTCTTTATAAGGGTCTTCAAATTTTCCGGGATTAATGGATTGATAATGTCAGCGAAGATGAGCGCTGCCGGCATTGACACAGAACGCAGAAGAGCAGCAAGGAGGGCTGCCTTCTGGATGCAGTAACCGTAACCCCGTTTCAGGGTCTTTGAAGCTTTATACCTTTCTTTATCCTCTATCGGGCCATATGGATTATAACTGATTTCATCCCTCACGAAACTGAAGAGCACGACAGCCTTTTCCCTTGCATTGTTGCATGATTGGGTGAGCATATTTGCCTTCTCAATAATCAATGGATTGTCGCTGTCTATGAAATACGTTGGCTTCAGAAATTCTTCCATCAAGAAGTAATACACCAAAGCAACCGGTTAAGCAAGAAATCTGTTGCAAGATAGAAATAGAAGATAACCATTATCAGAACAAATATATAATTTCTGCATTAAATTAAGAGATTGACACTGAACACTGACACTGTTAATTTAAACGTTGATGGTGTAAAGAAGAATGCCGAAGACGGGACTTGAACCCACACAGGCTTACGCCTACTAGACCCTGAACCTAGCGCGTCTACCAATTCCGCCACTTCGGCATTATATTTAACTTACAGCTATAGCAGTTGGATGTCAAGAGGTGTATATGAAGATTTTTGAGTTTCTGAGTGTTTCAGAAGCATTTCCTAATCCTGTTCTCACTATAGGTAACTATGATGGTATCCATTTAGGTCATAAAAAAATTATCGAGAAGGTAAAGGAAAGGGCACGTGCCATCTCGGGAACCTCAATGTTAATGACCTTCGAACCCCACCCGCTCTGCGTCTTAAAACCCGGGAAGAATATTGGTCTCATTACGCCACTTCATGTAAAGAAGAGACTTATAGAAGAGACAGGGATTGATGCATTGTGTATTGTTCCCTTCAATGATGAATTCAGACAAATAACTGCTGATTCATTTGTGAAAGATATTCTTATCGGGAAATTGGGGATTAAAGGGCTTATAGTTGGTTATGACTTCAGATTCGGAAAGGAAGGCCTGGGAAATGCCCACCTGCTCACTTATTATGCTGAACAGTATGGTTTTTTCTTTGAAGTTGTGAGGGCCATTACATTAAATGGTGAAAAGGTGGGGAGTAACAGGATCAGGAAAATGATTAAAGATGGGCAGGTTGAAAAAGCAAGGAAACATCTGGAGCGCCCTTTTATGATAGAGGGGGTTGTGGTGAAGGGTGCGAACAGGGGAAAAGATATAGGTTTCCCCACTATTAACCTTGAAACTGATTTTGAACTTATCCCGAAAACAGGGGTCTATATCAGCGAAGTAGGGCTGGAGGGAAAAAGATTCCCCTCTGTTACAAATATAGGATATAACCCTACATTCGATAACGGCAGAACTCTGTCTATAGAAACGTATATACTCAATTTTTCTGAAGACCTCTACGATAAAAGAATAAGCCTGTACTTTTATGAAAGGATCAGGGACGAAATCAGGTTTCACAGTGTCAATGATTTGAAAAACAGAATAGGGATGGATGTGGAGATGGCAAGGGAGCATTTTGGTCTTGACAGTGAGAAAAAAACAAAAGAAGATGAAAATAAAATCTGATCAAAACCTGATGTTTCTCGCAACGGCTGATAGCTCAATCAACAGCCCTTTGTCATCCAAAATGTTTCTGGTAGATATTATTGAGTGCTTCTTTCACTTCCTCACGAAAATTTTCATAATGCTCCATCAGTTCAAAACCAGAGGGAGTAATCTGAGAACCACCTCCCGAAGCTCCCCCCACCTTCCTTTCAAGGAGGGCGAATCCAAGATTTTCCTCAATATTGTGGAGTGTGACCCATGCCTTTCGGTACGACATTTTCATATCCATGGCAGCCTGGTGGAGGGAACCCGTTTTTTCAATCAGCTTTAAGAGCTGGTATGGTCCTTCACCGAATACCTTTCCATTATTGTCAAGCCACACCTTGTAAGCTACTTTCATTTTCCCATCAATAGCGTTATCTGTAAATGGTTATAACGCATTCTATTGAATAATGGCATATCTGTCAAGTAGTCGAATTGCCTCATCTAATTTCTATATGAAATTATATCGTTGCCTCATGAGAAAATCTATTCAAATTATGGAGAGAATGGGGTAACCTTATAGTAAAGAATCTGTGTTTGATACCTTATAGGAGGTGTGTATGGGAATCTACAGAAAACTCTATGATTTTGCAGCAAAAGCAGGGGCGCTGGAAGGATATGTATACCCGAAGGAAAAGATGGATCCAAACTCTCTACCGTTCTGGGTTGAACATATAGTGGAGGAATACCATAGCCTGCCTTCCGAAGTAAAGGAGGAGTTTCAAGACCTGTGTGATGGCACAGTTGGTCGAACAATTCAGTCCCTCCTGCCCTCACTGGGTGAAGAGCATGAAGTCATCAAAAAGCTGAAAAACATTACAAAGGGGAAGCTCCCCTCATCTCCTGACGATTTTCCTCACAAGAGATAAAGTGTGAAAATGGCGTAGAATCTTCTCTATAAAAACCTTGACAGTGGTTATATACAGTGGTATATAACGCTTGCGTTTTTTTGCTTTGAATACAGAATTGAAAAAGGAGGAGAAGGTTTATGGTTAAGAGTCTTTTTGCCTATTTGCTTCTGATAACACTTTTACTTGTGAGCGCGGAAAGTCTTGGTGCAGCAGAAAAGAGAGTCATTGCTTTTTGTGGTGCTGCAAGCAAACCCGCAATGGAGGAGGCTGCAGATGTGTTCAAAAAACAAACAGGTATTCAAATAGACCTTCAGTTTGGCGGTTCAGGTACCATGCTTTCCCAGATGAAGCTTGCGCGGCGAGGGGATTTGTATATACCAGGTAGTCCGGACTATATGATAAAAGCGGAAAAGGAAGGGCTTATTGATTCAAAAACAATAAAGATTATCGCTTATCTTATTCCGGCAATTGGTGTTCAACCCGGCAATCCAAAGAACATAAAGACCCTTGCAGATCTGGCAAAACCTGGTGTTAAAGTGGGGATAGGGAATCCTGAGGCTGTATGTGTAGGGCTATACGCGATAGAAATCCTTACGCAACAGAAACTCCTGGAAAATGTGCAGAAGAATATCGTTACCCATGCTCCAAGCTGTGCTGCTACTGAATCCCTTATAGTGATGAAAAAGGTGGATGCCGTATTAGGATGGGATGTTTTCTCAAAGTGGAATCCAGGTAAAATCGAGACTGTCTTTCTGAAATCTAATGAGATACCCCGTATTGCTTATATTCCGGCAGCTATTTCAACTTACAGCCAGGATAAGGAAAACGCTCAAAGATTTATAGATTTTCTTGTTTCTCAGGAAGGACAGAAGATATTCAGTAAATGGGGGTATATTATCAAAGAGGATGAGGCAAGGAAATTTGCACCAAAGGCTAAAATAGGCGGGGAATATAGAATTCCTGCAAGTTACAAACCTATGTAATGAGGTGAATTGCAGATGATAGGCGGAGGGGTTTTTAAAGCAGCAATATTAAGTGTGCTTGCGCTTCTCACGCTTTTTATGTGCGGTCTTATACTATCACTGCTTGCATATACAGATTTAAAAACTGTTTCAGCAACATTGTTATCCGATGAGGTTCTTTTTGCCATCCGGTTGAGCCTGATTACCGCGACAATAGCAACCTTAATATCCATGATAGTTGCTATTCCTGTTGCCTATGCAATTTCCCAGACACAATTTCTTGGGAAATCTATAGTGGATACTATTCTTGATCTGCCCATTGTAGTTTCACCAATAGCTCTTGGTGCAGCTCTTCTTGTATTCTTTAATACACCACTTGGAACTGGAATAGAGAACAGGCTTATTAGGTTTGTATTTGAGGTGCCTGGAATAATCCTTGCACAGTTTACTGTGATAAATGCTCTGGCTGTACGGCTCCTGAAATCAACGTTTGACAGCATCAATCCAAGATATGAACAGGTGGGAAGGACATTGGGATACAGCAAAATGCAGGTATTTTACAGGGTAACTCTGCCATTGGCGAGAAATGGTTTGATCGCTGCTGCAGTTCTCACATGGGCAAGGGCAATAGGTGAATTTGGGGCGACGGTAACACTGGCAGGGGCAATGAAAATGAAGACAGAGACACTCCCTGTTGCCATATTTTTGAATCTTGCTACAGCGAACGTAGAAAAGGCGGTGGCAGTTATTTTTGTCCTTATTGCAATAGCAACGATAGCATTAATCATCCTTAGAAAAATGACCAGTGCGCGGGAACACATATGATTTCTGTGAACAATCTCTCGTTGTGTGTAGGGGCTTTTCATTTAAAGGACCTGAACCTGACTATAAATGATCGGGAGTACTTTGTAATCCTTGGACCCACAGGAGCGGGCAAGACTGTTCTCCTCGAATGTCTTGCGGGCCTTCACCGCATCCGTAAGGGAGAAATCTGGATAGATGGGGAAGAGGTGACACTCGTACCGCCGGAAAGAAGGAGGATCGGGTATGTACCCCAGGATTATGCCCTTTTTCCTTTTCTTAATGTGAAGGAAAACATTACATTCGGGCTCAGGAAAAAGAACTCTGAAAAAAATGAAGCAGAAAAAAAGGCCAGTGACTTGGCACATCTTCTCGGTATTTACCATTTAATGGATCGGAATGTCCGCACCTTAAGCGGTGGCGAAAAGCAACGTGTTGCATTAGCAAGGGCGCTTGCAACTTCACCAAAGATGTTACTTCTCGATGAACCCATGGGTAGCCTTGATGTGAGGACTGCGAAATATCTGCGCTTAGAGTTAAAGCGAATCCATGAAGAGCTTGAAATTACCACGGTACATGTGACCCATAATCTACTTGAGGCAGAAGAAATGGCTGGAAGAATGGCTATCCTCAACATGGGCAGACTCGAACAGGTTGGAACCCCTGAAGAGATTTTCTTTTACCCGCAAAGCCAGGTAGTTTCAGATTTCCTCGGCACACCGAATATACTGAACTGTGATGAATGTATACCAATAGGTCACGGACTTGTAGAGGCTATCTGCGGGAAAATGTCGATCATACTGCCCCACCGTACGGGTGAGATAAAAAAAATTGCTCTGTTTCCACAGGATATATATGTGTCCAAGAGCAGGCCACCAGGACCTGATTTAAACAGGTTTAAAGGGGTTGTTAAAGAGGTAGTTCCTTTTTCTTCTCTCATGAGACTAAACATAAGGGTAGATGATATCGACCTGCTTACAGAGCTGCCAAAAGATATATTTGAGGATATGAATATTGCCCTTGGGCAGGAAGTCTACCTGATTCTCAAACTCCGAAGTTTGAAAGTATACTAAAAACCCGGTTATCAGTGTATCAGTATATTGGTTATAAGGTCTGTTTTTTTGCAAATACACCAATTACCTATACCAATAACTGGGCATAATACGATTTTTCAGGGCTGTTATTACCCCACTGGTCAATACCCCTAAGCTTGCTTCGAGATGGTTGCCCCGCAACTTACTGCGGGGTGATTCATTTCATGTTGTTGTCTTGCTTTTGATACCTCGTGGCTTGCCGCGGGGTAGTTCATTTGAGGTCCCAGATCAGCTTACCCGGTGGAGTAGCCGGTCTGTATTATTGTGCCTGTGCCCATCTCGTTTAATGCTTCTCCTCCTCAGCACGGTTATCCATCAGCCGAGAGCAGTGGTGAGACATCCAGTCATCCACCTTCTGAGTCAACCTAATTGCCCGTGGCTTGCCGTAGCCGCCCGTTTTAATACTCGCCCATTCTGTGAATTTTGGGACTTTCATAAACCTGAGCAACGTATTGACATGGAAAGGATACTGCTTACTATCCTGTATCGCCCCCGATTCAATTAATTGACGAATCTGCTTAGCCGCATCTTGTAATCCGGGGTACACTTTTGATCCCCAGTACAGGGCGCTGTCCGCATAGATGTCTGCCTCATCTCCTACCCAGTGACGCGTAGAAACCCAGTGTCTGAAATACTCCAGACACCACCAGGAGAACCCTATTTCTTCTCTAAAACCCAGAGAGACTTTGAACTTCGAGGCCAAATGTTGATAGTCCGGGGCTGGCGAAAGACATCCAAGGAAATTTGCTTTGTCAAAGCCCAAGCCCAAAAAGACATCAATGATGAGCTCGTGCTCCAGTAGATTGCCAATTATTGGGTAAATGGCGCTGATGTGATGTGCGTATCGATCTAATTCGCTGGGTATCCAAAACTTTTCGCCTATGGGATAACCGCGCATCCTGGTATTCAGATGAAGCAGCTCATGCAGCAACGCCTCGGCAGTACGTAGCGTGCCAAGCTGAAGCTCGATGCGGGCGTACTGCAATGCGATCGGTTCGTGCTGCAGTTCGATCTCATAGTGGCTCGATGATAAAGCAGTATCTTCATGATGCTGCAAATATTCGCCATAGAAATCGCAGATTTCGGTTGCAACCCTTCGTGCCTCTGGCCAGTCCGTTAATCTGCTGATGATCGCCTCTTTCGCCGCCCTCCCTCTATATTCATTGCATGCTCCATTGCTTAGCACATGTATCATCTTGCTGTTTCTCCATAGACGAGGACCGCTGGGTTGTACGTCTGCTTTGCCGCTCATCTATAGCTCCATCAATGTCTCACATTGATTATTCCATTGATCCGGCAGCTCGCAGACAAAGGCCCCTTTGTCTGCGAGCAAGTAAAGGAGGCCCCAGTACTTTCGAATTGCAGCGAAATATTCTGGGAACTGATCTCACGGGTTTATTCTCGGTGAGTTTATCTGATAGAAAGAGAGGTTGTCAAGGAAAATTGGAACTAATTATAACCAGAAATAACATATAGTAACTTATGACACTATTATATTAGTGAACCCAATATGTCACCTTAGGTGCTCCCCTCGCAAGGTTGGAGTAGCCACAAAGGAAGCTATGGAAGTAACCTAAAACAGATTTTTGGGACGAGGAGGAAGTCACAGTTGGGTACTTTTGCTATCACCAATCTTAATCTATTACTGAGCTGAAGGAAAGCCTTGTACTTATTTGGTCTGCGGCATAACTCAGATCACGGATGATTTGTTCAAGTCGTTCGTCGATCATGGAGTTTGAGAAACCGACTAGCCAAACAGTTCCTATGGGATCCCCGTCCCGGCGGATGAAGGAGGCAACAGCCCTGATCCCCTTCAAATACTCTCCCATGTCTACACTGTAGCCCAATCTTCGGACCTGCTCTATTTCCTTTATGAAGACATTGATGTCCGTAATACTATTCTCCGTGTATCGATGCAATCCTTTTTCACCAAGATAGGCCACTACACCCTCGTTACTCATTGTGGAGAGAAATATCTTCCCGATGGCACCGGCCGTGATGGGGAGTTTGGTCCGGATGGGAGATGATATCTTGAGACCTTTTTTCGCCTCGATGACCTCGATGATTTTTACCATATCGCGTTCCCAGACCCCCAGGAAGACTGTCTCATCGACGCGTTCTGCCAGGTTCTCGAGATAGGGTCGGGCAATGAAGACGAGATCCTGCCCTCTGAATAGCATCTTCGAGAGTCTCATCATTTCTTTGCCGACGGTATACTTTTTCGTCAAGCCATCTTTGCTCACAAGACCCTCTTCGTGGAAGCCCCGCAAGATGCCAAGGACGGTGCTTTTGCTGATCGACAGCCTTCTTGCGACCTCCATTAAACCGAGGGGTTGATACTCTTCTATGAGCAACTTTAGGATTTGGATCGCCTTTTTGAGAATCGGAGGACGATACATCTTGGAATACACACTCCACGGTATTGCTGTTCTCTTTTTCCACGAAAGGCAACAAGCTGGTATTTTATCCCGCCGGCCTCGGCCGAAAAAACACTGCGCTGTTTAACGTGAGGCGTCTCGCGAGCCCCGCCCTGTGGGCGGGGTCGGGGACACAGTGTACGCCGGTCCATCGCTGGGAGGCCCGGTCCCGCCATAGGCGAGATGCTATTCCCCTTTAAAAGTAGGTTTCCGTTTCTCTGCAAACGCCTGCATGCCCTCTCTGCCGTCTTCTGAAACGTAGGTGAGGGTAAAACAATCGTTCTCAAAGGTAATCCCCGTCGGGAGGTCCATATTCATCCCGTTGTCAATGGCGCTTTTGATGAGACCCAAGGCCACCTTTGGTTTTTTTGCAAGTTTCTTTGCCCAAGCCTTTGCCTCGTCTAACAGTGCATCTTTCGAGACCACTTTATTCACAAGCCCGATGCGGTATGCCTCTTCGCCGCTCACCGTCTCCCCCATGAAGAGGAGCTCCTTTGCCTTTGCTACGCCGATGAGCCGGGGGAGTCTCTGGGTTCCGCCTGACCCCGGCATAATCCCGAGATTCACCTCAGGACAGCCGATGTTCGCATCGGTTGACGCGATCCTCAAGTCGCAGGCAAGGGCAAGTTCACATCCGCCCCCGAAAACAAAGCCAAAGAGCGCAGCAATCGTAGGTTTTCCCACACTGGCAACCTTATCCACAGACCCCCTTGATATCTTCCCAAAGACGAAATAGTCTGGTATCGATTTTCCGGCTACCTCTTTCACATCCAGACCTGCGGCGAATGCCTTTTCCCCCGCTCCTGTGAGCACGATCGCATTCACGGACTCATCCTTTTCAAGCTCGCAAAAGGCATCGTAAAGCTCCATGTATGCCATCGTGTTCAGGGAATTGACGGGTGGGCGGTTCAGCTTGACTATTGCGATACCCTCTTCCTTCTCAACTATCAATGTGTCGTATGCCATATCTGCCCCCTCAATCATTTCTTAGGATAGTCGTACCAACCCGCACCGGTTTTCATTCCCAGACGGTTCGCCTTGACCATGTCTTTCAGTATGCGCGGCGGCACCCATTTGAGCTCCTTATTCATCTCTTTATGGAGATACTCGGCCACATGGTACGCGATGTCGATACCGGTTAAGTCCATCAACTGGAAGGGACCATGGGGTAGTTGAGGCCGAGCTTTGCCGCCTTGTCGATATCCTCTGCGGAGGCGATGCCTTCCTGGAGGAGCCACATCGCCTCGATAAAATGAGGCATCATGAGCCTGTTCACCACAAAGCACGGGATATCTTTCTTTACTTCAATAGGCTCCTTGCCGAATTTTCTCGCAAGGTCCATGGAAACGGCGATCGTCTCATCACTGGTATTATAACCCCGTATCACTTCAACGAGCCGCATAAGGGGAACAGGGTTGAAGAAGTGCATGCCCACGACCTTATCCTGCCTCGTCGTTGCCGTTGCAATCTCGGTGATGGACATTGAAGAGGTATTCGTTGCAAGTATCACGTCTTTTCTGGTCAGTTCATCCAGTTCTTTGAATACCTTTTTTTTCAGGTCCAGGTCTTCAAATACGACCTCAATGATAAAGTCGGCGTCCTTTAAATCCTCCATCCTCGTTGTTCCTTTGATTCTTCCGATGACGGCATCCTTGACATCTGCCGTTATCTTCCCCTTTTCCACACTCTTTGTGAGAAACTTGTCGATGCCCTTCATCGCATTAGCGACAAATTTATCTTCAACATCTCTCATAATGACATTGTAGCCCGCCTGTGACGCAACCTGGGCAATGCCGTTTCCCATTGAACCTGCACCTAAAACACCGATTGTCTTGATGTCCATGCGTTACCTCCTGAATTTAATGATGAGCTTGGGAAATAATGAAATTCCCAAGCTCGTATATGTTTGTAATGATATGATGTTAGCCAACCTTCACTATTAGCGCGGCAGCGGTATCCCCGGCAGCACAGCCGGTAAAAAGACCATACCCGCCTCCAAGGAGCACTATCTCTTCTATCATCTCGATTATAGCCCTACCCGCTGTGGGTCCCTGGGGATGGCCGTAAATCAGGGACGATCCGTAGTTATTGAACTTCATGGCATCGATACCCATTTTCTTAGCAAGGTTGATGTCGTTGGTGGCAAAGGGGTTGTGGGTCTTAATGGCCTTCATGTCGGTGATTTTGAGACCAGCAATGTCAAGGGCCATTTGAGCCGCCGGCACAGGTGCTGCGGGCATAAAGGCCGGCTTAACCCGCGCAAAACCGTAAGAGACGATCTGAATTTCCACCTTAGGATCCGTGCTCAGCGCTTTAGCTTTCTCCCTGGTGGTCACGATGATGCCACAGTTACCGTCTGCGGGGAATGTCTGGGCGCCAAAGCTGTGGACACCCCCCGGCCGCACCGGTTTCAGCTTGGCCAGACCCTCTGCTGTGGTCGGGGTCCAGCCCTCATCCTGCTCCACAAGCTTGGTCCGTTTCTTATCAACTGTGCATAACGCAGGGAACATGTAGCGCTTCTGGAATTCCCTGTCATTGGCAAGGGCATCCTGATACTGCTCAAAGCGCCTGAACACCACGGCATCGCACTCCTCTTTGGTGATGCCCACTTCTTTGGCCACGTTCTCCCCGGTTTCAACCATGGCCACGGGCACGCGGGGATTTCCGCCGAAGTTGTCCATATTCCAGTCTTCGCAATAGGGCTCGCCACCGGGACCCAGGGGGTTGGGCCAGACAGTGTGGGGTCCGTTGGAACAGCGATCAGTCATGAGACCATAACCAACCTCGTATACGCCCAATTCAATATCCTTCGCGATGAGGTTGAGAATTGTCGTGGACGTTGAGCAGGCCTGATGAATAAAAAGGCCGGGAACGAATTTCTTGTCGTCTGTCAGTATGGCCCCAGCCATCTGGTGCGAGAAAAACCAGTGGCGCTGTGCAACGGTAGTACCGAAGTAAAGATAGTCGATAATCGTGGGATCGATTCCCCTCTTCTCCAGGAACCATCTTCTCGCCGTATTGGGTCCGAGAAAAATGGCATTGTCATACTGCATACTCATCTGCCAACGGCAGAACGGGGTCGAATAGTAGCCCCCGTACGGTATGTACGCCTTTGTAAAAGCCTTCATGTAATTACCTCCTTCTCATTATCGTTCATGCAAGATTCAAAAGACCCTGCAAAGAGCAACCCTTGCAACCAACAGGCCGGAATCATTCACGAGAGGTCATTCCCGCTGACTCACATAAGTCATGAAACCTCGTGGAGAATCAAGTCTTAGGCCGGGTCTCTGTGCCACAACAGGAGCGGTATAAGTCTATTAAGATCTGCTCCCCACAGAATTGCAGGCACTGATTCATGTGATCAATCACTGATGGTTTTAGGCCGGGAAGGCAATCGAGGAACGTCTTACCAGTTTCCTGCATACGATCGACAACGGTTGCTTACCGAAGACCGGGTTTCTGTATTGGCCACCTGCAACGAGACACGCATTACGTCTGCTAATACACTCACCTCCTCACAATGTTTTGATTGTCTGCAAAAAACGCCAAATGTGCACTATAGAGAACAAAACGGGCATTTGTATATTATAGAGAACATGATGAAGCGTGTCAATGTATAAAAACTAAACTTTATGTTAGAAAAAGTTTTAATTGGGAACTATTAGTTATATACGGTACGTTTTATCTCGCAGTCACACATCCCCCGGCTCTGCCGGGGGATGTGTGACTTAAAGTTGATTGGAAAATTGACAAGAGAACAAAAAGAAACAATTGCAAGAGATTTTTCTGATATCCTACTGAGGGTAGCAGGAAAACCGAAAGAGCAGACCTAATCTTGTTATTGACGAGGTAGATAGGAGCAACTGGGCTCAGGGGGATAAACTGTTTGGGTGATTTTACATATTTATAATGTTTTTACATTACCGGTTTTTCTTACGTATTTTTCTATCGCATCAACAAGGCCATTGATATCGTATCTCTCAGCTTCCATATGCACGTTGATATTGTGCTTTCTTAAGGTCTCTGTGGTCACAGGTCCTATTGAAGCAACCAAAACCCCCTCAAGCATCTTTTTGCCATAAAGGGTTATAAAGTTTTTTACTGTTGATGAGCTTGTAAATGTTACGATGTCAGGTTTTTCTGTCAGTGGAATAATGTCTTTTGGCAGTGTAGTCTTATATATGGGAATAACATCGCATATACCGCCTTTTTTACGTATGTATTTCACAATCACATACCTTGCTTCCTCAGCCCTTGGCAGAAGAAACCTGTTACCATTAATCTTTAATTTTTTGAGCACATCTATAATCCCTTCGGAAATAAATTGCTCAGGTAAAAAATCAGGGATAATGCCTTTAGATTCTAAAAGCGAAGCGGTGGCATGTCCAATGGGTAAAACCTTTACACCATACAATGCCCTGATATCCTTGCCCTTTTTGAAGAGATTATCAAAAAATATTTCAACACCATTTACACTCGTAAAGATTATGCAAAAATATTTTTGTATTGAATCTATCGCGCGTAACAGTTTCTTATTTGGATGAATAGGTGTGATATCTATGGTAGGGATATAAATGACCTGGGCACCTTTGTCAGTAAGCAAGTCTCCCAACCTTCTTGACTGATGGGATGCTCTTGTAACCACGATTTTTTTATTGAAAAGAGGCCTTTTTTCAAACCACTTGAGCCGGTCTCTCAGGCGTATCACGTCCCCTATAATAATAATGCCTGGAGGTTTTATACCTTCTTTTTTCGCCAGGACATCAATGTCATGTAAGGTACCTGTGACAATCTTCTGTTTTGGCAGTGTACCCCATTGTATGATACAGGCTGGTGTTTGAGGGTCTTTGCCATTTCTTATTAATCTTTCCTTTATATCTTTCAAGTTTTTCATGCCCATCAAGAACACAAGCGTGTCTACACCATGGGCAAGTTCTCTCCATTGTATCGTAGATGGTTGTTTTGCTTCATCTTCATGACCTGTAATAAAAGCAACGGTGGAAGCGTATCCCCTGTGAGTTAACGGTATACCAGCATAAGCAGGAACCGCAATGGCAGAGGTTATTCCTGGTACTATTTCAAGTTCAATACCATGTTCTGATAAGAACAGTGCTTCCTCACCACCCCTTCCAAATATAAATGGGTCGCCACCTTTCAGCCTTACCACAATCTCCTTTTCTTTTGCTTTTTTAACCAGCAAGGTATTAATCTCAGGCTGTGATAATTCATGTCGGGATGCCTGCTTCCCAACATAGATGAGTTCAGCATGTTTTTTGGAAAAGGTTAACAAGTCTTTATTTACGAGAAAATCATAGATAATAACATCAGCTTGCTGGATTAGGTCAAAGCCTCTCAGTGTAATAAGCTTTAGATCACCAGGGCCTGCACCTACAAGGTATACTTTACCCATTTCATCCTTCCGAAAAATTATACGTTGGAATTTGTCTGTATTCAAACAATAAATTAGCCATCTG